>CAMWMO010000110.1 GCA_947175305.1 uncultured Lachnospiraceae bacterium | reverse complement strand
AATAGATGGCTATCACAGCAGCAATGGTAAAAGAGTTGAGAGAGATGACCGGTGCGGGCATGATGGATTGCAAGAAGGCTCTGAACGAGACTGACGGCAACATGGATGCGGCGGTAGAATATCTGAGAAAGAACGGACAGGCAAAGGCGGAGAAGAAGGCAGGCAGGATCGCTGCTGAGGGTCTTTGCCGTGTAGCTGTTAAGGATGAGAAGACCGCAGCGGTAGTGGAAGTAAATTCCGAGACCGACTTTGTGGCAAAGAATGCTGATTTCCAGGAGTATGTGGAAGCGGTGGCAAAGCAGGCAGTGGAGTCTGATGCGGCTGATCTGGATGCTTTCCTCGGTGAGAAGTGGCATCTGGATGCTTCGAAGACCGTGAAGGATGCGCTGGTTGACAAGGTAGCCGTGATCGGTGAGAACTTGAGCATCCGCAGATTTGAGAAGGTAGTGGCAAACGACGGCTGTGCAGTGACTTATGTACACGGCGGCGGCAGGATCGGTGTTATCGTAGAGGCAGCTACCGATGTGGTAAACGATGCAGTAAAGGAAGCGCTCACCAACATCGCTATGCAGGTGGCAGCGCTGTATCCTAAGTATGTATCCACCGATGAGGTATCCGAGGAGTTCAAGGCGCACGAGAAGGAGATCATCACAGAGCAGATCAAGAATGATCCCAAGATGGCAGGCAAGCCGGATAAGGTGATCGAGGGCGCAGTGAACGGCCGTCTGAACAAGGAACTCAAGGAAGTCTGCCTCTTAGAGCAGGTATATGTGAAGGCGGAGGACGGCAAGCAGACCGTTGCGAAGTATCTGGAGCAGGTAGCTAAGGATAACGGCGCGAACCTTTCCGTTAAGAGATTCGTACGTTTTGAGACCGGTGAGGGTCTTGAGAAGAAAGAAGAGAACTTTGCGGAGGAAGTTGCAAAGCAGATGGCAGGCAACTAATCGAAAAGGAATCTATCAGAATAAAAAGCTATCCTCTATTGTTCAGAGTAGAGGATAGTTTTTTGTTTATTTTTTCCTCTGCAAAAATCTGGCGAAATTTTCTTGTGCTTTTTTGATAAAATTTCTTTTCGTTATCTCTCAGATGTGATATAGTATAAAAGAATGGGGGAATAAGAGAGCAAAAGGAGTCGATGAAGATGGATGCAGAGCAGGATGCACATTTTCAATTGATGAAACGGCTGCTCATCATCATTCCGCTTACCACGATAGTGATTTTGTTGACCCTGTGTGTGATTCTGGGTGTGAGCCTTTATCATGCGAAACAGGAGCTGAAAGCTCTTCGGGAGACGGCAGTCCCTGTAATGGCAGAGCAGCAGACGTTTACAGAAACAGGACAGGGCGGAGACTTTTACACAGCCTCCGGCGTGGACGAGTTCAGACATGGAGATACCGATGATACGGATGCGTCCGGCGAGATGAGCGATGGCGGCAGGAAGGTGTATCTGACCTTTGATGACGGCCCCAGCAGCAATACCGGCAAGATCCTGGATATCCTGGCAGAGTACGATGTGAAAGCGACTTTCTTCGTAGTGGGGAAGCCGGAAGAACGGTATCAGCCGTTATATAAAAGGATCGTGGAGGAGGGGCATACGCTGGCGATGCACTCCTACAGCCATAGGTATGATGAGATCTATCAGTCTAAAGAGAGCTATGTGGCTGATCTTACGAAGCTGCAGGAATTTCTCTATGAAACCACGGGAGTCTGGTGCAGATATTGCAGATTTCCGGGCGGCAGCAGCAACACGGTGAGCAGAGTGGACATGCATGAGCTGATCGCGTATCTGGAAGAGCAGGATATGAGTTATTTTGACTGGAATGTATCCTGTGGAGATGCGTCGGCGGCATATATCAGCCCGGATGCGATCGTGAGAAATTCTACAGCCAACCTTTCGGAGTTCAGTGAGGCGATGATACTGCTGCATGACGCGGCAGAGAAAAACACGACGGTGCAGGCATTGCCGGAATTGATCGAGAAGATTCAGGCCATGGAGGATACGAAGATCGTTCCGATCACAGATGATACGGAGCCGATTCATCATATAAGTAACGATTAAAGAATGGAGGAATAGGGAATGGGATTTTTTTCGGATTTAAAAGATGATTTATCCCAGGCAGTTAATGAACTGATGCCGGAGGAAGAGCTGGAAGCGGCTCTGGCGGCAGGGCTGACACCGGAGGAGGCAGCCGCTGCTGTGGCACAGAAGCCTGCGGCAGAAGAGGCGCCCGGATCCATGGATCTGAGCGATATGCTGGAGAAGATAGACGAGCTGGTAGATCCGGCGCTTGCAGCAGAGGAGCCTTTGGCGGAGGAGACTGCAGCGGCAGAACCCGTCATTGAGGAACCTGTGATCGAGGAGGTTGCCGTCGAGGAACCTGTTGTCGAAGAACCGGCGGTTGAAGAGGCTGTTGTAGAAGAGTCAAGTATAGAAGAGGAGGCAGAACCAATCATGGAAGAAGCGATGGTAGCAGAGACTGAGGAAGCAGTCGAGAATAGCGGAGGGAAAGGAAAGACTATGGAAGTACAGGCAAATCGTGTGGCAGTTGACGAGACGGCAGTTGTAACAGAAGGTATGACGATTACGGGTGATATTGTATCAGAAGGTTCCATGGAACTGATCGGTACCGTAAACGGTAATCTTGATCTCCTGGGCAAGCTGAACATCACCGGTACGATCCAGGGTAATTCCAAGGCTGCTGAGATCTATGCCGAGGGCGCTAAGATCACCGGTGAGGTGAACAGCATGGGCAGTGTGAAGATCGGACAGAGCTCTGTGGTGATCGGTAACATCACGGCTACCAGTGCAGTGGTTGCCGGCGCGGTCAAGGGTGATATCGATGTGCATGGTCCGGTTATTCTGGATACCACAGCAATCGTGATGGGTAATATCAAATCCAAGTCCGTACAGATCAATAACGGTGCGGTTATCGAGGGTATGTGTTCCCAGTGCTATGCGGATGTGAATCCTACCTCCTTCTTTGAGGAGTTCAAGAAGAAAAAATAAGGCTGGCACATAAGGGAGAGCGATATGAAGCGGATACTCTTAAAGTTAAGCGGAGAAGCCTTAGCGGGTCAAAAAAAGACCGGCTTTGACGAGGAGACGGTGCGCGGAGTGGCCCTGCAGGTAAAGCAGCTTGTGGATGACGGCATTCAGGTGGGAATCGTGATCGGGGGCGGCAATTTCTGGCGCGGCCGGTCCAGCGAGAATATCGATAGGACCAAGGCGGACCAGATTGGTATGCTGGCTACAGTCATGAATTGTATCTATGTGTCGGAGATCTTTCGGTCGACCGGCATGATGACATCGATTTTGACGCCTTTTGAGTGCGGTTCTTTTACGAAGCTTTTCTCTAAAGACAGAGCGAATAAATACTTTGGGAAAAATATGGTGGTCTTTTTTGCGGGAGGAACGGGACATCCCTATTTCTCTACCGATACCGGGGTAGTGCTCCGCGCGGTGGAGGTGGATGCCGATGTGATCCTTCTGGCGAAGGCGGTGGACGGCGTCTATGACGATGATCCGCACAGCAATCCCAATGCCAAAAAATATGAGGAGGTCTCGATCCATGAGGTGATCGAGAAGAATCTCCAGGTGGTGGATATGACGGCTTCCATTCTGGCAAGGGACAACAAAATGCCTATGTGGGTGTTTGGCCTGAATCAGGAGAACAGCATTGTCAACACCGTAAAGGGTAAGTTTAACGGCACGAAAGTGACCGTATGATGGTTGGAGGATTACAGTATGGATGAGAGACTGAAGCCCTATGAGGAAAAAATGCAGAAGTCTTATGACTTTCTGGTAAACGATCTGGCATCGATCCGTGCCGGGCGTGCGAACCCGCATGTGCTTGATAAGATCAAGGTAGATTATTACGGAACACCTACGCCAATCCAGCAGGTGGGCAATATCACAGTACCGGAGGCGAGAATTTTACAGATCGCACCCTGGGAGAAGAGTCTGATCAAAGAGATCGAGAAGGCGATTCTGGCGTCGGATGTGGGAATCACTCCCACCAATGACGGCTCCCTGATCCGGCTGGTATTTCCGGAGCTCACGGAGGAGCGCCGTAAGGATCTGGTGAAGGATATCAAGAAACGGGGCGAGGACAATAAGGTAGCGATCCGCAACACGAGACGCGACGGCAACGATGCACTCAAGAAGCTGGCTAAGACCGAGATTTCCGAGGATGAGATCAAGGAGCTGGAGGACAAGCTGCAGAAGATGACAGACAAGTTTATCAAGGATGTGGATAAGCTGGTGGAGGAGAAATCCAAGGAGATTTTGACCGTATGATGATTGAGAGGGGCTTACAGAGCGAGATTCTGTTGCCCCTTTCCATTTTGAGGTTTACATAATATTTCGTAAACCTGCTGGCAGGAGGAAGCTATGACAGAAGAAAAAAATGTTCCACAGCATGTGGCGATCATCTTGGACGGCAACGGCAGATGGGCGAAGAGTAAGGGTATGCCACGCAATTATGGTCATGTGCAGGGGGCAAAAACGGTGGAGGTCATCTGCGAGGAGGCCTACCGCATGGGGATACAGTATCTGACGGTGTACGCATTCAGCACGGAGAACTGGAACCGGCCCGCGGATGAGGTGGAGGCTCTGATGGGGCTTCTCCGAAATTATATGAAGACCTGTCTCAAGACAGCCGCGAAAAATAACATGTGTGTGCGGGTGATCGGTGAGAAATCCCGGCTGGATGAGGATATCCGAAGGCGGATCGACGAGCTGGAAAATGCCACCAGAGACAATACGGGGCTGCACTTCCAGATCGCCATCAATTACGGCGGCAGGGATGAGATCGTCCGGGCTGTCAGAAAACTGGCGGCACAGGTGAAAACGGGGGAGATCGCGCCGGAGGCTATCACGGAGCAGCGCTTCGACGATGCCCTCGACACGGCAGGCATCCCGGAGCCGGATCTGCTGATCCGCACCTGCAATGAGCAGAGAATATCCAACTTCCTTCTCTGGCAGCTGGCGTACACGGAGTTTTATTTTACGCCGGTGGCTTGGCCTGATTTTAGCAAGGAAGAATTAGAGAAGGCCGTAGAGGCATATAATAAGAGAGACAGACGCTATGGTCTGGTGAAAGAATAAGGAGGGCGTCTGTATGTTTCGTACAAGATTACTGAGCGGTATCCTGCTGGTGGCGATCGCGCTGGCGGTCTTTATTGCGGGAGGAACCATTCTTGCGGTGGCGCTTCTGTTGATTTCCGTGATCGCCTATCAGGAGCTGACGGCAGCCTGCAAGGTGCGCGGAGAGGAGATGTCGCCAAGTTCTCCGGTCCTTGTGGGATGTGAGATGACGCTTGTGTACTATGCAGGGATATGCCTTGCTCTGGCAAGGGACATTACCCTGACTTTTCAGGCGATGGTAATGGTAGTAGTGGCGGCGTTTCTCGCCTTTTTGTTCGTCTATGTATTTACATTTCCGAAGTATCATGCGAACCAGATAATGGCGGCCATGTTTTCCTTTCTTTACGGGCCGGTGATGCTGTCCTTTCTCTACCTGCTGCGGGAGGGATTTGACGAGTGTATCTATCTGGTGTGGTTCGTGTTTCTGGCATCCTGGGGGAGCGATACCTGCGCCTATTGTGTGGGCGTGCTGATCGGGAAGCATAAGATGACGCCTAAATTAAGTCCGAAGAAATCTATTGAAGGAGCGGTAGGCGGCGTTCTGGGGGCGGCTCTCCTGTTTGTTCTCTACACTTATTTTGTGATCAACCGCTATACGGCAATCACGTTATCCCTGCCATTTGCGGCGGTGCTGGGAGCGGTAGGGGCACTGGTCTCTATGGTGGGAGATCTGGCGGCCTCCGCGGTGAAGCGGGATCACGATATTAAGGATTACGGAAAGCTGATACCGGGACACGGCGGGATCATGGACCGCTTTGACAGCGTGATCGTGGCGGCGCCCATCGTCTGTATCGGCATTTATCTGATGATAGGAATATAAGAGATGAGGAACGAGAGATGAAAAAAATAGGGATTCTGGGCTCCACCGGCTCCATCGGGACACAGACGCTTGACATTGTCAGGAAAGAAAAGGATCTGGAGGTAGTCTCTCTGGCGGCGGGTTCCAACGTGGCGCTCTTAGAGAGCCAGATCAGAGAGTTTAAGCCCCGGACGGCAGCACTCTGGGACGAGAAGGCGGCAGCCGATCTGCGGGAGCGGGTCAAAGATCTGCCGGTGCGTGTCGTGAGCGGCATGGAGGGACTCTTGGAGGTGTCCACGGAGGCGGATATGGAGATCCTGGT
>CAMWMO010000109.1 GCA_947175305.1 uncultured Lachnospiraceae bacterium | reverse complement strand
CTCCTGCGATAACCCCAACAGGTTTGTCCGGGACTCTTCTCTCATTTCCTGATAAATATGCAGAAGCGTCTCACCGGCAAGCAAGTCGTCTATCACCATGATCGGCATACCCTTTTTCAGCCATCTTCCATAATACGCCGCCAAAGCATTCTCTAGCATCCCGATCAACTGCTGTGTCCCATTTTTTATAAGCTCCTCCCGACAGCTCCACAATCCCGCTGCAAGAAGCCCGGTAGGCCAGAAGATCAGATCCTCCTTTGCCGTCTCCCTGCGCAGGAGATATCGTTTGACCACATATTTACACCTGGCCCTGCCATCCCAGACACCGTAACTGAGCAATTCCTTACAAGCATTCTCTATCAAAGGAATCTTATTCATCGTGACCTCCCTTCCGAGATCCTCTTAAGCACAGGCACTCTTGCCGCTACGGCCTCCCACAGATAGATAAACTCCTCTGTTCTGTGAAACACTGCCAGAAACACCGCATTGTAAAGCAGCGTAATGACCACCACCATCACGGCAAAGGTCAGGATCGTAGTCTCCCGCATGATCATATGCCGTATCGGCAGGACAACGCCCCCCACGGCAAGGATCACCGCGATATATTTCAGGGAATCCCCAAAATAAGTCCATGCTTTTTTCTCAAAACAGACCCGATAAATAATGCCGGGACGGATCAGATTCGCCATGATGCCGGAAACCAGGGTGCCCACATACACACCTGTCACCCCGATCCTCTGCACCAACAGAATGGAGACCACCAGATTGACGGCGCCCTGTATTAACGGCAGATATCTATCCTGCTCAAAAACACCGGAGGCAATCTTAAAATTCATGAGCACCGTACGGCTTCCCTTAAAGTAAAAATCCATCACCAGGAGCAGCACAATGATCTGCGGCAGCACCCAGCCTTCATCATGCAGCCACACTCCGCCGATAAAGGGCGTGAGCAGATGATAAAATCCCACCGCACCAAATCCGAAAAGCCAGCAGGCAAAAAAACGGTATACTTTAAAAAGCCGGTACTGCCTCTCTCTGGATTCTGTGGCTACCACATTGCCGAACCCTGAGATCACAGATTCAAAAATAACATTCACCAAATTGCCCACATAGGTGATAATATAGGTATAGTTGTTCACAACTGCAGCCGTGTCCACGTTGACGAAGGAGGAGATAATGATCGTATCCGTCTGCAGTCTCGCCACATCTCCGATCTTAGAACAGACGAGCGCCTTGGTTTTTGTGGCTATTACCTGTGTCTCTTCTGTTGTCAGCGGTTTCACATCCCGGTCTCTCAGGTAAGGGTAAAGCCTGTTCAGATAGATCGTCACAAAGATTTTCTGTACCAATTCCACAAAGGACTGCGCCAGCAGATAAAAAAGAAAATTGCGGGTGAGAACCAGCACAATGATCTGTACCAGCGCTACTGCTATTTTTGTCAGAGTAGTAATGTTCGTCTGAATATAGTTTTTCTGCTCCGCGTTCGCCAGACTGTACTTGTAGGCGACAAAATAGCTGATGACCGTATTGAACAAAAACAGATAATAGTAGAGTGTCAGTTCCCGCACCGTGAGGGAACCCGGATTTTTCAGGATATATTTTAAAAACGGAGAGATTGCGATTCCCAACACTGTGATCACTGCCGCAATCGTCAGATAGGCCCGCTTGTAGAAACGCATATAAGACTTGATCTTGTCATAATCCCGCTCTGCTACAGGCTTGTAAAGACTGAAGTTTAAAGCTGTGCCGATTCCCAGCTCAGTCAGATTCAACACACTTAAAACATTTGTGTAGACGCCGTTTACACCTGACAGGGTCTTACCCAGCACATAGATAAAAACCGTCGTCTGGATAAAATTCACCAGCAGGATGACGAAGTTGCTGATATATCCGAATATGATATTTTTTCCGGCTTTTTGTATTCTGCCCATAGTTTATTCGCTTTCATGCAAGGCCTGCCACAGTTTGCGGATCTCATCCCCCGCCTTGACAGCCCCCTCGCAGTAGGATGGCATGATCTTAGAGAGCCTGTCACGTATCTCGCTTTCTCTGGTCATCATCCACTCATAAGCCTCGATCAGCTCCTCCGAATCTGAGAGTGTCTGGACCGGCAGCACATAATGCTCCTCCGTGCCAAACAGGTCTCTGGCAATTCCTCTCGCCTTCACAGAATATCCGACCACCAGCGTGGGTACTTCGGAAGAGTAGGCCGCAATGGTAGAATGTGTTCTGGCGCCGATAAAAGCCCTGCACTTAGAGATGACATATTTTAATTTCTGACAGGACATATCAGGGAACTGTACCACCCGGTCATTTCCCTGATATACGCCGTACAATTCCTTTATAGTCAGTCTATCGTCATTGTGTTTCCACATCACATGGGGAATCAGCGCGATATGGCAATCGCTGGTCTCCAAAATATGGTCTATCAGTTTCCGATAATTTTCTATCGTTATTCCCTCTTTGCTCTCATGCCTGAGGATCATCGGACTGATGTTGATCCCGATGGTATTTCCCTCCCGAAAACCGTAAGGAAGCTTCGTCTTCTCCGGCTGCAATGCAAAAGCCGGATCCGGAAACTGCTTCACATTCTCCGTGATTCCGACCGCCGCAAGGGCTTCCGTGGTGATCGACTCTCTGGGCGTGATCAGCGCATAACGCTTCATATCCTCCACCACCTCAGGCTCCTTTAACAGCTCCGGTTCCAGAGAGCAGCCCCAGAGAACAGTCTTAGCTCCCGCCCTGCAAAAAGCGCTGTTGGCGGTGATCGCCTCCTTCTTGGACAATTCATAACAGTACATATCGCCGCCGATCGACAGATAAAGCGGGGCAAGATCTTTCCCCATCACCTCCCGAAATCGATAGCGCATAAAAGACTCCGGATCTCGAAATACTTTCCGCCACGCATAATACCATACATGAGCAAAAAAATGCTCCGCGATCTTGCGCTCCTGCAAAATATCGCAGAGCGGCTCCACTGAGTAGTGTCTGTCCTCCTGCTCGCTGTTGGTCACAAGAAGCTTCGGGATCTCCTCTATCATATGGCAGGTACTGTTGACGATCGCCTCACAGCCATGATTCCCGCTGCCGCCGTGAAGATACATGACGATCCTGTCGTTTTTCTGTTCCATAGTGATACCTTTCCTATTGGGCTTTCGCAGTGCCACTCGAAAAACCTCCGGTTTTCCTCGTTCGCGGGCATTCGCCCTATGCATCCATTCGGATAAATACTTCTGTGAGCAAGCTCACTCAGTATTTATCCTCTGTCTGCGCACTGCTCATTGCTTTCGCGTAAATTAT
The DNA here is from genome assembly GCA_947175305.1 of uncultured Lachnospiraceae bacterium. Lineage (GTDB taxonomy): Bacteria > Bacillota > Clostridia > Lachnospirales > Lachnospiraceae > UBA3282. The sequence continues at coordinate 3,014 of CAMWMO010000109.1, read as the reverse complement.
ACCACTTCTCCCGCCGGTGTGACAAGCGTCCATCCCGCCCAAAGCTTTTTCATCTGCCCGGGTACACAGACCTGTGTGTTCTTGTGAATCGAGGGCCTTATCATGATCTTACCGGCAGTTCCGTTCAAACGGGCTCCCCAGAAGCTGAAGGTACTGTTGGCACAGATATTGTGCTTACAGCAGCTCATCAGCTGCATATCATAGAAGCTGTCCTCCCCCCGGTTCCAGTCTACAATACGGTATTCCGCTCCTCGATAGTGGCCGCGCACATAATCCGGATCATCCGAAAAGACATAGAAGACCGCCCCCGGACATGTCTCCTTCATATAACGGATGGCAGTATCATAATACGCCGCCGTACAGATACCGCCAAACATCGCCGCATTCTCCGCATCCAGATAATCTCCCCGGCGAATATGAATACTGACGGCAGTCTGTCCGGCCATCTCCTCCATCGTCTCCCAGTTTCTCTCATCGCCGCCTTTCGTAAAACGGATCTCCTCCCGAAGACGCTCCAGAATATCCGCATAATACGCCTCGCAGGCCCAGTATCCCACCAGATACCGATTGTCCCAGGACAAAACTTCCCCGTGAAACATCTCCGATTCCTCAAACAAGGAGAGCCGCTTTGGCGCAAGCCGTCGTTTCAGCTTCTCCGCCAGACCTGCCGGTTCCTCATAAGCTCTCCCCAGCAGAGCGCGCACCTCCTCGTCGGAAGCTTCCTCCAATGGCAAATCTACAAAATCGGAGAGAGCAAGCCGTCTGGGCGCCGCCGCTTCCGCCTGAGTTTTTTCAGAAAACCAGGAAAGATCCAGACGCGCCTGTGTTCCCATGCTCTGAAATTTTCTGTACAGTGCATACTGCTGCAGCTGGTTGCCCAAACCACCCATCACTCTTATGATGATCATGTCACTTCTCACTTCCTGTCATACAGTTTCAGCACCAGTCTCAGCACCCGTAGCAGGACGCCGCCGGGATACTGCATCCCCACATACAAAAGCTGATTGGACCGCTCTGTCACGGGAAGCGGCGTATTTAACACCAGTTCCCTGATCTTCTCCTCCCCGAAAATGGCCTGAATCCGTCTCCTGTAATCCTTGCCGGGAGCGCGAAGTTCATTCTTCATCACATATAGGAGCATATAGCAGTACTCCCGTGCCGCCGCCCTCTCCCGATCCGGCGCTTTCTTATCTTCTGCCGCACGCATGACCGCCTCCATCAGCCGCTTCACATTCTCATAAAGTCCTTCCACGTAGCTGTGCACCAGAGACCCTTCCACATAGCGGTAATGATAGTAGAAGGCATCCTTCATAATGACCACTCTGCTGCTGGCAAGCAGGGCAGGATACATCAGATTCGTATCATCCCCGAAGCGGAGGCTGTAGTCATAATATCCCTCATTTCCCTCAAAAACGGATTTTTCACACAGCTTCATGCACCGAGACAGCGGGATCACCTTTCTCTCCTCTCCGATCAGCCTCGCCTTGATCTGCTGCCGCAGCATGTCTCCCTCATAGATCCCGGGCTCCACGCCGCATTGCACATTCTCCGTCTTTCGCTGTTTTTCCACCACATGATTACAGCAGACGACCTCTCCCGGCTGTCCTGCCAGACGCCCCACCATCTCCCAGAGCATGTCCGGCTCCAAATAGTCGTCGCTGTCCACAAACATATAATAACCGCCCTGAGCCTGCTCCATACCCGCCACACTGGCTGCCGTAGGTCCGGCGTTTTTCTGATGAATGACCCGCACCCGTTCCTGTCTCTGTGCGTACTCGTCACAGATCGCTCCGCTGCCGTCCGTGGATTCATCATCCACCAGGATCACTTCAATGCTTTTGTAGGTCTGCCCCAGAATGCTGTCCACACATTCCCGCAGATAGGCCTCCTTATTGTATACAGGCACGATCACACTAATCGTAGGATTTGTTTTCTTCATCATACAAGCTTCTCTTTCCTGTTTTTCTGTAGGCGGTAAAGCCTCACATAAAGTCCCGGCAGGACCGCAAACATTCTCACCTTGATCCCATAGCCGGAGGGCAGGCTGGCATAGCACGCTTTCCTGCCCGCAAGTCCCTTAAGCTTCCTATGACATACGCGCAGATATTCTCCCGCCCTTTTTCGCTCCGTTTCGGGAAGCAGAGCGATTTTTCCGACTGTCAGCATAACTGCCACCATGATCTGGGCATCCGCCTGTACCGCAAGAGCTCCATCCTGTTTTACGATCAGCTCCCGTGCCATCTCCCAACAGTAGATCTGATCCATATAAGCCGGTGTAAAGGGTCTTCGCATCACGCCGCCGGGATTCTGATAGTAACCGTAACCGGGCCATTCTGTCTCCACAGCCTGCTTTATATGGGGTAAAAGCTCTACCAAAAACAGCATGTCCTCCCCGATGCTCAGCCCCTGCCTGAACCGTACCCGCGTGATCAGGCTCCGTCTATAGAGCTTGCTCCAACATCTGGTATTCCCCCGCAGGAGGCTCTCTTTTAAATAACAATCGCTATTATATATCTTCACAGCTTGGTATTTTTTCATATCCGGAGACGCATCCCCCGCTTCGGCAAGCTGTTTCCACTCTTCCTCCGTCCCCCAGACGGCAAACTGACAGCCCGCCATATCGCTTTCCGTCTCCTGCAGCATTTCAAACAGCCGCCTAAGCATCCCCGGACGCATCCGGTCGTCCGCATCCACAAAGGTGATATAATCCCCCTTCGCCTGTTCCAATCCGCGGTTTCGTGCCACAGAAACCCCCAGATCCGGCAGATCAATAACCCTCATATTCTCATGCCGCCTGCACAGCCTGCTGCAAATCTCTGCTGTTGCGTCCGTGGAACCGTCATTTACCACAAGGATCTCCAGCGCCTCATGATCCTGCATGGCGATACTCTCTATGCACTTTTCCAGATAGGCCTCCCCGTTATGAACCGGGACGATCACGCTGATCAAATCCTTCATCCCATAAAACCTTTCACAGGGCGGCGCTTACTCTGCCGCCTTACAACAATTTTCTC
>CAMWMO010000108.1 GCA_947175305.1 uncultured Lachnospiraceae bacterium | reverse complement strand
AGGCTGCTTCCCGGATCAACGAGAGTTGTATGATGATTTTGGGTATCGCCGTGTTGATCCTTGTTGTGGCATTGTTAGTCTGTATCATGATTGCCAGCGCCATCGCCCGCGTGGTCGTGCAGACAGAAAGGCTTGTGTCCTCTCTGGCACAGGGTGATCTGCAGCTGGAAGTAAACGAGAGACTTTTAAAGAGACACGATGAGATCGGTGTTATGGGCCGTGCCGTACAGCGACTCTTAGAAGAGTTACAGAAGATCATCGGCAGTATCAAACAGAATACAAGCACCCTGATGCAGCAGGGTGATACATTGGAGTCCATGGCATCCCAGACTTCGTCTACGGCGGACGAGATCAGTACCGCTGTGGAGGATATCTCCAAGGGCGCTGTGTCCATGGCGGAGGATATCGAGTCTGCTACCGGACAGGTGGCTAATATGGGAGAGATCATTGAGAGGATCGTGGAGAGTGTCGGAGAACTGGATGAGCTGTCCAAGAAGATGCATGTGGCAGATACAGAATCCTCCAGAATCATCCATGAATTGAGCGAGTCCAACGATAAGACCACTGAGGCGATCAAAAAGATCGAGGTCTCTGTACATACCACCAACGAATCGGTTACCCGGATTCAGGATGCGGTCAATCTCATCGCTTCTATTGCAAGCGAGACAAGTCTGCTTGCCCTGAATGCCAGCATCGAGGCAGCCAGAGCAGGTGAGGCCGGCCGTGGTTTTGCCGTGGTGGCGACACAGATCTCCAAGCTGTCTGAAGATTCCGCCCAGTCCACGAAGACCATCGAGGATATTATTCATCAGCTGACAGCGGATTCCGAGACTTCCGTTCAGATCATGAATGAAGTGAACGAGATTATTCTGGAACAGCAGCAGAAGCTAATACAGACTAAGGAGAAATTCAATGATGTGAGCAGCGGTATTGAAGACTCCAGAAAAGAATCCCAGTTGATTAATGAGCAGGCCGGTCAGTGTGATACCGAGAGAGGCAGGGTTGTGGATGTGATCCAGAATCTGTCCGCAGTATCTCAGGAGAATGCGGCGTCCACCGAGGAGACCACCGCTTCTATGGAAGAGTTGAATGCAACTATCAACCTGCTGGCAGAGGCGGCACGCGAGTTGAAGCAGATGGCACAGCTTCTGGAGGAGGAAGTTTCTTTCTTCAGACTTTAAGAGATCGATCCCGTCAGATGACGGCTTTGGGAAAGAGAGACCAGACGGTCTCTCTTTTTATGCGCAGACTCTTCCCTACTCGATTTATACTTGACAGCACTTCGGTTAATGTATTATAATATGAACAAATAAACATATGTTGAACTATGGTTAGGAGGAATGCTCGTGGACGGGATGGATACGGAGAAGACTGTCGATGAACTGGCAGAGCTTTTTAAGATTTTCGGGGATCCTACCCGGATCCGGATCCTGTATGCAATGCTGGATACGGAACGCTGTGTCAATGACATTGCCGGACTTTTAGATATGAGTCAATCCTCCGTCAGCCATCAGCTGCGGATCCTGAAAACCTCCAAGCTAGTGAAGAGCAGGCGGGAGGGGAAAATGGTGTTTTATGCACCGGACGATGATCATGTCCGCGCTATTCTCAACATGGGTATGGAACACGTCAGGGAAGGAGAAAGCAATGACTAAAACTTACAAGATCGAGGTAGACTGCGCTAACTGTGCGGAGAAGATGCAGGAAGCTGCAAAAAAAACGGAAGGTGTAGCAGAGGCTACAGTCAGCTTTATGACCCAGAAAATGAAGATTGATTTTGCAGACGGCGCGGACGAAAAAAGCGTTATGAAACAGGTGTTGAAGGCATGTAAAAAAGTGGAACCGGACTGTGAGATTGAGCTTTGATCTGTGTCAGATAAGCGAATCACATAGTAAAGCAGCAGAGCCAGACAGAGCGTCCGGCTCTGTTTTCGTGTGGGCGGGTACTTGTTTTTTTGCTTGAAAAGGTTGACGAAAGAGGCGGAAATCATTACTATGTTTAAATAGGGTTTATTATATTTTGGAGGAAACTGGTTTGAAAAAATACAAGATCATGGGTGTCTGCCTGTTCCTTGTTTTTCTGCTCACGGCATGCGGTGAGGACGAGAAGCTTACGGCCTATCAGGAAGACATGAACACCTTTTTCGAGAGGGCTGCGCAGTACAATGAAAATATGAACGCTATAGACCGCAACTCGGATACCGCTATGGTAGAGCTTTTGGGATATCTGGACGCGCTGGCGGAAGATATTGAGTGGATGGCAAAGCTGGAGGTGCCGGAGCAGTTCTCGGCGGCGGAGAGTCTTGCCGATGAGGCGGACGAGAACATGAAGCAGGCCGTGGCGCTTTTCCACGCAGCTTATGATGGCGACACCTACGATGATGGTTCCGCACAGGCGGCTCTGGAGTACTATAACAGAGCCAATATAAGGATTCAGTACATCATTGTCATTCTGCACGGCGAAATTCCTGAAGGGGAAGGCGTTACCTACACGGAGGAAAACACGCTCCTCGGCGGCGGCTATCTGAACCAGAACGATGAAGAAAGCGGCGATGACGGAGAAGCGGAGGATACGCCGGAGGATGATTTTGATACAGATGACACGGTTTTCTATGAAGAGCCGGAGGAGAGTGCGGAGTAAATGAACAAGCAGGAGTTCCATGCATTATTAAAAGACAGACCCATCTTTTTAGACGGGGCGACAGGATCTAATTTACAGAAGAAGGGGATGCCCACAGGGGTGTGTCCGGAGCAGTGGATCCTGGAGCATAAAGAGGTGATGATAGAGCTGCAGAGGGCTTTCGTCTCGGCTGGCAGCAACATTGTCTACGCCCCTACCTTTACGGCAAACCGGATCAAATTAAAAGAGTACGGTCTGGATGGTGAGATCCGCAGAATGAACCACGAGCTGGTTGCGATTTCCAGAGAAGCCGTGAACGGGCATGCCTATGTGGCGGGCGATCTTACCATGACGGGGGAGCAGCTTGCCCCCATCGGGAAACTGGATTTTGAAGAACTGATCGAAGTATATAAAGAGCAGATACGATATCTGGTGGAGGCCGGTGTGGATCTGCTGGTGATAGAGACCATGATGAGCCTGCAGGAGACCAGAGCGGCGGTGATCGCAGCGAAGGAGGTCTGCGATCTGGCTGTGATGGCGACTCTCACCTTTGAAGCGGACGGCAGAACCCTCTTTGGTACGGATGCGGCTACTGCGGCCATCGTGTTAGAAGGGCTTGGCGTGGCGGCGGTGGGGACAAATTGTTCCACCGGGCCTGACAAAATGGTGGAGGTGGTGCGCCGCATGGCGGAGGTGACCACGATTCCCATCATTGCCAAACCCAACGCCGGATTACCTGCACTGGACGCTGAGGGAAATACATTTTATGATATGGAGGCCGATGTTTTCGGCGATTGTATGCGGGATATTGTTTCCGCAGGCGCTTCCATTATCGGCGGCTGCTGCGGCACCACTCCGGATTATATTCGGACGGTAAAGGATGCCGTGGGCGATATGCCGATCTGTCACAGAGAGAAATCCGGAAAGCGCTTTCTTACCAGCGAACGGCAGACCATCGCCTTTGATCTGACGGATAATTTTATCATCGTTGGAGAGCGCATCAATCCCACCGGTAAAAAGAAATTACAGGCGGCGCTGAAGGAAGGCTCCATGGAGCTTGTGACAGAGTTTGCGCAGGCGCAGGAGGATTGTGGCGCCGGAATCCTGGATGTCAATATGGGCATGAGCGGCATCGACGAGAAGAGCATGATGTTAAAGGCGATAGAGACTGTTGGCAATGTCACGAGCCTGCCCTTGTCCATCGATTCCAGTCATGTGGAGGTTCTGGAGGCGGCCCTCAGAAGATATCCGGGCCGGGCGCTGATCAACTCAATCTCCGGCGAGACGGCAAAGACGGACGCTCTGCTTGCCATCGCAAAAAAATATGGCGCTATGTTCATCCTGCTTCCCCTTTCGGATCAAGGACTGCCGAAGGATCTGGCGGAAAAGATTTCTATCATCGATGAAATTCTGGAAAAAGCTTACGCAATGGGCTTTACCAAAGAGGATATTGTGGTGGACGGACTGGTGGCAACTGTTGGTGCAAATAAGAACGCCGCGCTGGAAACACTGGAGACGATCCGTTACTGTAAGGAGAACGGTCTGGCTACGATCTGCGGGCTCTCCAATATTTCCTTCGGCCTGCCGGAGCGTGGTTTTGTGAATACCGCTTTTCTCACGATGGCAATTAGAGAGGGACTTACTATGGCTATTGCGAATCCTTCTCAGGAGCTTCTGGTAAGCTGTGCTTTTGCCTCCGATCTTTTGTTAAATAAAAAGGGGGCTGATACCCGCTACATTCAGCTGATGGATGCCCTGCGGGAACAGCGTGAGGCACTTGGGGAAACTGCAAAACAGGAGGCAGGTATTAGACTGACTCAGTCAGTCAAAGAAGACGTTCCTCTATCTGTTGCTGATAAGCTTCACGCGGATGTCTTGAAGGGAAACGGCGAAACGATTGTGGCAGATACACAAAAAGCGCTGGAGGAAGGCCATGAGGCGAAGGCGCTCCTAGATCATGTGCTTTTGCCTGCCATCAATGAGGTGGGAGAGCTGTTTGACAAGGGCAAATATTTTCTGCCCCAGTTGATCGCCAGTGCGGAGGCTATGAAAGCTTCTATCGAATATATGGAGCCGATCCTGCTGCAGGCGCAGACATCAGAGAACATGCCAACGGTGGTGATCGCCACGGTGGAGGGCGATATCCATGATATCGGCAAAAATCTGGTGGCGTTGATGTTAAAAAATTACGGTTTTCAGGTGATTGATCTTGGCAAGGATGTGCCCAAGGAAAAGATTATAGAAGCCGCCAGAGAGCATAACGCTCAGGTGATCGCACTCTCGGCGCTGATGACAACCACCATGCAGCAGATGCGTCATGTCATCGATTATGCGAAGGAGCAGCAGATGTCCGCCAAGATCATCGTGGGCGGCGCGGTGATCACCCAGGAGTACGCGGACGAGATCGGCGCGGACGGTTATTCCAGAGATGCGGCGGATGCCGTCAAGCTGACCAAAAAGATCTTAGGCATAGAAAAATAGACAGCCCCTGTGTGGGCGACCATAAAACAGAAAGGATATCATATGATAGGTGCAGATGCGATTGTAAAATGTTTGGAAGCAGAGGGTGTAGAGTATGTGTTCGGCTACCCGGGTGTAGCCATATGCCCTTTTTATAACAGTATTTTAGAGTCCGATATCAGGACCATCCTGATCCGAACGGAGCAGAATGCGGCCCATGCGGCCAGTGGCCTTGCACGGGTTTCCGGTAAAGTGGGTGTGTGTGCAGTGACCTCCGGCCCCGGCGCAACGAATCTGATCACCGGAATCGCTACCGCCTTTGCGGACAGTATTCCTCTGGTGTGTATCACAGGGCAGGTGAACAGTGAACTGTTAGGTTCCGATGTATTTCAGGAGGCGGATATCACGGGAGCAGTGGAGTCTTTTGTAAAATACAGCTACCTGGTCAAGGACGCCTCGGATATTCCACAAATCTTTAAGGAGGCATTCCATTTGGCAAACACGGGCCGTAAAGGACCGGTGCTCATCGACGTCCCCATCGACATCCAGAACGCCCCTGTGGGGAAATTTCAATATCCGGACGAGGTCAATATGCGGACCTACAAACCAACGGTGAAGGGCAATATGGCACAGATCAAGAAGGTGGCAAAGGAGCTGTCAAAGGCGAAGCGTCCTATTATCTGCGCCGGTGGCGGCGTTCTCTTAAGTCAGGCGGAAGGAGTGCTGCGCTCCTTTGTGGAAAAATATCAGATTCCCGTGGTTTCCACCATGATGGGAATCGGTGCTATGCCTACACAGCATCCACTGTACTACGGCATGGTGGGAAATAACGGAAAGCCCTGTGCCAATCGGGCCATGAACGAATCGGATCTGCTGCTCATGGTGGGGGCAAGAGTGGCTGACCGGGCGGTAAACCAGCCCGACCTGATCACGGAGAATAAAGTGCTTGTCCACATAGATGTAGATCCCGCTGAGATCGGCAAAAACGTGGGACCGGCGATCCCTCTGGTGGGAGATGCCAGACATATCTTCGAGGATCTGGACTCGGAGGCGGAGTATTCCGATTATGAAGCGTGGATTCAAACATTGAACCAGTATCGCGAGTCAATGAAGCCGATACGCAGGCCCAATCCCGATTATGTGGATCCGGCGGCCTTTATCACCATGCTCTCTCAGGCCATGAAAGAAGATGCGGTCTATGTGGCGGATGTGGGGCAGAACCAGATCTGGTCCTGTGGCTATCATATCGTGAAGAAGGGGCGT
>CAMWMO010000107.1 GCA_947175305.1 uncultured Lachnospiraceae bacterium | reverse complement strand
GTATGGAAGCCGACAGCGAGGACCGTCGAGAGCTTTATGAACAGCTGAAGACCTCTCCCGACAATCCTTTCGGTCTGGACTGGAATACCACACTGGAAAAGAGCTGGTAAAAGAACTAAAAAATATTTTATTATAAGGAGGTTTTTCTCATGTTATCACTCATATCATTCATTTCAGACGCTATCATACCGATCATACTGGCACTCGTAGGAATAGTTATTCTGTTTAGTCCCTACGACAAGATTAAAGATGCTTTTCCAAAGATCAAGTCAAAGAAAGCTCTCAAACTAATCGGAGCGTTTCTTACTTTCTGCGGCGTGGTCTGTATCATTCTTTTACTCATGGATTTTATTTAGATATAACGTTTTTCTTGATTTCTTTACCGAAAAGCGGTTAAATAGTAATGAGAATAAATATAAGAGAGGTTATCTATGGAACATTTACTTATTCCCAAAGACTATGAATCCGCCCTGAATCTCTACGACACACAGGTCGGCATCAAGACGGTAAAGGACTTTTTTCAAAATCTGCTGGCAGAGAAGCTTCATCTTCTCAGGGTCTCGGCTCCCCTGTTCGTGGATCCGAACTCTGGCCTGAACGACAACCTGAACGGCGTGGAACGCCCTGTCACCTTCGGCATCAAGGAACAGGACGACGCTCCTGCCGAGATCGTGCACTCCCTGGCGAAATGGAAGCGCATGGCTCTGTCTGAGTACGGTTTTTCCCATGGGGAAGGACTCTACACGGATATGAGCGCTGTCCGCAGAGATGAGATCACAGACAATATCCACTCTATTTATGTGGATCAGTGGGACTGGGAAAAGATCATCTCCCGCGAGGAACGCACTCTGGAATATCTGAAAGAAACGGTGCGGACGGTTTACAAGGTTCTCAGAAAGACCGAGAAATACATGGCGATCCAGTATGATTACATAGACGAGATCCTGCCCCACGACATCTACTTTATCACCACGCAGGCCTTGGAGGATCGTTATCCGGGCAATACGCCGAAGGAGCGTGAGTACCTTATTACCAGAGAAAAAGGTGCGGTCTGCCTGATGCAGATTGGCGATCTTCTGGCATCCGGCGTCAAGCACGACGGTCGTGCGCCGGACTATGACGACTGGGCACTAAATGCGGATATTCTGGTATACTATCCCGTGCTCGATATCGCACTGGAGTTATCCTCCATGGGTATCCGCGTGGATAAGGATGCGCTTTTATCCCAGCTGGAAAAGGCGGGCTGCCCAGAGCGCGCTAAGCTGCCCTTCCAGAAAGGCATCATCGACGAAACCCTGCCCTTCACCATCGGCGGCGGTATCGGACAGTCACGCATCTGTATGTTCTTCCTGCGCAAGGCTCATATCGGCGAGGTGCAGTGCTCCCTCTGGCCAGAGGAAGTGACCAAAGAGGCACTGGCAAACGGGATACAGTTGCTCTAAAAGTTGTCGCAGTTTCTTCCAAAGATATATAAGAAGGCAGAAGGCTTTGACTTATTCGGTCATCCTTCTGCCCTTTTTTCTTGTAAACGATATTTCGCTAATAATATTTTCAAAATTTTATATTTTCTCTTGACATACACTTCCATGAGATGTATGATAATTTCAACAAGAGTAATCCATGAACCGTGCATTCGCACATTCAGGCAATTTCTGCCGCTTTACTCACAACTACAATCAAACAGCGGCAGAGGTGATCATCCATAGGGACCTTCTGCCAAAAGAAAAGGAGGATATCTATGGAACACGCATTGATTGAAAGAGAGGAACTGTTTATGACAATCGAGGGCGGGAAAAAAACTTACACCGTTGCGGATATCGAGGCACTCCCGCCGGGCGAGCGGGCTGAGCTGATCGACGGTGAAATGTTCGTCATGGAGGCGCCATCCATAACCCATCAGCGGATACTCGGCGAACTTTATGTACAGATCTACACGCACATCAAAAACAATAAGGGCTCTTGCGAGGTATTTATATCTCCTGCGGTATATGTAAAGGATGACATTCACAATTACGTGGAACCCGATATCACCGTAATCTGCAAAGAGGAACGACTGGATGAGAAGGGCTGTCATGGCGCACCCGACTGGGTGATCGAAATTGCTTCTCCCAGCAACCAATACATGGATTACGGTCGCAAACTCATGCTATATCAGTCTGCCGGCGTCCGGGAATACTGGATCGTCGATCCTGCAAAGAAAATAGTCACCATCTATGATTTCGTGCAGGTAGAAGGCCCCGATATCCATCCGTTTACCGAATCGGTCAAAGTCGGGATTTACGACAATTTATACATTGATTTCAGTCCCTTTGTATAAAGGGACTGATCTTTACTCCTCGCAGTCAAAGATCGTCTTCTGCTCGATATACGATCCATACTGTGCTTTCCAGTCCTTGTGCATCTGCGAACTGTCATAAACCGCAAGCCCTTCCGGTGTAAGATGCATCTCGATCATCAGATCGTGTCTGTTAGGACGTTCAGAATTGGAACGATGTACCTCCACCTTATTGACCCCGTCAAAGGAAAGCGCCTTTTGAAACAACTCCTGAATTGCGGGAAGCATCCCTGCCACATCCACATTTTCCTTGAATTTTACGATAATATAATGCTTCATTTTCCCTTTTCCCCCTCACGTAAGATCATGCAGTGCACCCGTTCACCTACACACGTTTTACCTCGCCGGCACCCTCTATTCCGGCGACATCATCCATACCATGTACCACCAGGGTCGGTTTTTTCTCCGGATGATCCGTCTCAAATGTCACTGTATCGCCTTTGCGGGAAGCTTTCGCCCGCATCACGATTTGACCAGTTAGGTCAGTAATCTCGCAGACTGCCTCCACACCATCGTCAAGAGCGTACAGATGCAATTCCAGCCCTTCCGTATAATCGTAGTCCGGCAGTGTTTCGCGGCCGCCCCTAGCCAAGAGTGTATTCTCCCGCACAAATACCGGCAGAGAGAAATAATCGTAGGTCTCACGATACCATCGTCCGCCTTCCCGCTCCTCACCACTTAAGAGATGAGTCCACGTGCCTTCCGGCAGATAATACTCTCCCACACCGTCCTCACGGAAAATCGGCGCAACCAGAAGTGAATCTCCCAGCATGTACTGCATGTCCAGATCCTTCATACCCGGCTCCTGCGGGAACTCCAAAATCATAGGCCGCATCATGGGAATACCCGTCTCATGGGATAACACCGCCTGTCTGTACAGGTAGGGCATCAGACGACATTTCACATGCACGAAGTGTCTGACCACATCACATGCCTCCTCGTCGAACAGCCAGGGCACACGATAGCTCTGGGAACCATGCAGCCTGCTGTGGGAGGAAAAGATGCCGAACTGTACCCATCTCTTGTAGATATCCGGGGAAGCCGTCTTCTCAAACCCGGAGATGTCATGACTCCAGAAGGAGAAGCCGCTCATGGCAAAGCTCAAGCCGCCCCGCAGCGTCTCAGCCATGGAAGGATAGGATGCAGAGCAATCTCCGCCCCAGTGCACCGGGAACTGCTGACCGCCTGCAGTGGTGCTTCTGGCAAAAAGTACCGCCTCGCCCTCGCCTTTTACTTCCTTTAACAGCTCAAACACCGCCTGATTATAGAGGAATGTATAATAATTGTGCATACTTAAGGGATCCGCCCCATTGTGATACGCTACATCAATGGGAATGCGCTCGCCAAAATCTGTCTTAAAGCAGTCCACACCCAGATCCAGCAATATCCTGAGCTGTCCCAGATACCAATCCTTTGCGGCGGGATTGGTAAAATCAACCAACGCGATTCCCGGATTCCAGAAGTCCACCTGCTTGGCGCCTCTGCCGTCTGCACGCATCACAAAATAGCCTTTCTCCATCCCTTCCTTAAAGAAGGGCGTACCCTGCGCAATATAGGGATTGATCCAGACACAGATCTTTAGTCCCTTTTCCTGCTTATACCGGGTCATCATAGCCTTCACATCGGAAAAAGTCTGATCGTCCCACACAAAATCACACCAATGCAGCGCCTTCATCCAATAGCAGTCGAAATGGAACACCCGCAGCGGGATATCTCGCTCAGCCATACCATCAATAAAGGAGCTGGTAGTCTTTTCATCATAATCTGTGGTGAAAGAAGTGGTCAGCCACAGGCCAAAGCTCCATGCCGGCGGCAGGGCAGGCTTCCCTGTCATATCCGTGTATCTTACCAGAACCTCCTTCGGACTTGGCCCATAGATAAAGTGATATCGCAGCTCCTCTCCCGGTACAGAAAAGCCCACATATTCCACTTTCTCGCTGGCTACCTCAAAGGAAACCGGTGTAGCGTGATCCACAAAAATACCATATCCCTCGTTGGTCATATAGAAAGGAACATTCTTATAGGAAACCTGAGAGGAAGTACCGCCGTCCTCGTTCCACATCTCCACCACCTGACCGTTCTTTGCGAAGGCGGTAAACTGCTCTCCCAGTCCGTAAACCCGCTCTCCCGCTTTCAGGGAAAGTTCCGTAACCATGTAGGGCTCATGGCGCTCAGAAAGATAATTCTCTCTCGGGAACATAGTGCTGGGCTGTTTGTTCCAGCGGATATAGCCCAGATTGCGGAAGCCGCATTCCGTTATGATTTTTCCATCCGCCTCAAATCGATAGGTGCCCTCCTGCCTGTTAAAGCGCACCGTCACGGCGCCGCTTGTCATGACAGCCTCGTCCTCTGTGATATTTACCGAAAAAGGTGTGTTTTGACCAGCTAAGTCAAATCTCGCTTCCCTGTCTTCGTAGGCCTCATAATGTCTTGCCTTCACCAGAATATTGTTCTCGGCAAAAGCGATAAAATCAATCGTGATCGTAGTGATATTCTGGGCGTCCCCTCTGTTTAAGATCTTTCTCTCCGGCGCCACGATGCGCATACCCGTTTCCGTCTTTTCCGCGTAAAACCCCTGAGACGCGTAGGACGGCACCATGTTTTCACTGCGAACCCAATACCCTTCCGTGAATTTCATTCTGCTTCCTCCTTCTCATTGCGGTAAGTATAAATCCCTGTCTCACCTTTTCTCCCATTCGGTCAATGACGCCTCCATCTCAAGCCCTGTGGCCATCTCAAAGGCTCGCGCCCACTCTTCCGTACAGAAAAAGACGATGGCTCCCTGTCCGTTATCTCCCGTCGCATAAAAGAATTTCTGGGATTCTTCCTGTTCCAACAGGGCATTGAAAACGCCCAGCACATCTCCGTCTATCCAATCGTAGTACGCCTCCATATCCCACTGATACTGTGCCCCATTAAAGGTCATGCTGACAGTGACTGTACCCGTGCCGCGCTCCCAATCCACCTTTCCCGTATCCTCTTCGATATCCGTAACGCCGTCCAGACAGCTTCCCTGCGACAGCGCCAGCATGCCGTTCAGAATATCTATATAATCTGTGGAAAGATCAAAGCCCTCAAAGTCAAACCAGAACACCTCATCAGAATAGCCCACAATCCTTAAATCATCATCATAATCCGGCGCACCCATATCGATCAAAAGTGATGTATAAGGATTCCCCTCCACAAACTCCTGCATGCCATAGGTTTCCATGTTGTCCCGCAGTGTCTCCACCTGATCCTGATCCACAGACAGCCCCAGAGCTTTCAGCGCCAGTACCTGCTGGTCCAAGGGTACATAGTCCGGGTAGTCGAACTCATAGACCGTATCGGTCAATCCTTCTCCTGACCAATACCCCCGCAGGAACTGAAATGCAACAAGATAGCCGCACACGATCAAATACAGCAAAACCGCCACCACCAGCACCCATGCCGGTATATAGTGCATCCGCTTTTCCGGAACCATTCTGATTCCCCTCTCCTCGCAGAGCCGCCGGAAAAGATGCACCTGATCCCAGGTCTGGAAGCTCTCCTTGGCAACCATGATAAACCGCCTTTTATCCCTGCTGAAAAGGTAAAAGACCTCCTCCGTCTCCACCAGATACGCCAGGAAATCCCAGACATAAACATGCTTTATCCGTCCGGGCAGATCCACCGTGATTCCCTCCTCTGAAAAGGAAACCTGCCAAAGACCGCACTCCCTGTTTGCCGCCGTACCGGGCGACTGCACCTGCTTTCTCAATTGTTTCTCCGGATCCCGATAATAAATCCGCAGGATCATCATCGCTGCATAGAAAATACAAAACCCCATTAGAATCCAGCTAAAACCGCCTACTAAAATGGAAAGGCTGACAGGCAGAACCACTCCGATCACACAGCCGCAAAAAACCATCCCCAGTATGCGGTTTCTTTTCCCAAACGTCCCTGCCTGGGCAATGCTCAATGCCCGCCTGGAAAGACGCACCCACCTTTCCGCATCCAGCATATAGGCAAGACGCAGATACACCGGCGCCGTTT
>CAMWMO010000106.1 GCA_947175305.1 uncultured Lachnospiraceae bacterium | reverse complement strand
CACTATAGCCCACATAAGCGCCGTTACACCAGAGCGCCATACCGCTCTCCACGCCCTCAAAGACGATACGGATCTCCTGCCCGTACATGGACGCCGGCACTTCAAAATATTTCACATAGCTGGCTGCCGGATTAAACCGCTCCGGGATCTCCCCGGGCACGATCTCTTCTCTGCCGTCCCAGGGATACTGTGTATTAGCATACTGCGGGATGTCGTACCCTTCCATCTGGATGTGTGCCGGCACCCGGATATCCGCCCACGACTTGCAGCTATAATCCGCTTTCTCGAATCCTTTTATGGAAGAGTCCATATTCATCGCATAGGAAAATTTCCAGATGCCGTCCAACGACTGTGTCAGGCTGCTCTTCCCGTGAACCGCTTCGTCAGCGTTTGCAAAGAAATGCAGGGCAGCATGTGCGGAGAGCACATTCTCCTTGAAAAAGCGCGGATCTTTCACTTTATCAAATTCAAACTGTGACATATTGTAACAATACTCCTTTTCCCTATCTTCATGTCAACTTCTTTTTTTAGAAAAGTCTATCTGGGCAAAGAGCACCGCCGCAAACACCAACACGCTGCCCAATACCTCTCTGCGGCTCATTCGCTCCTGCAAAAGCAGTGCGCCCGCCAGCGCCGAAAACACAGATTCCAGACTCATAAGCAGGGATGCCACTGTGGGGTTTAGGCCGTTTTGACCCACGATCTGCAACGTATAGGCAACACCACAAGACATCACGCCCGCATACAGGATCGCGATCCAGACGCTGACACCTCCGAGACTCTGCAGCCACCCGGTCAGCCCCGCCTGCCGCATATCCACAACAAGCGTCGGAAGCACTCCCAGCAGTCCACAGGTTAAAAACTGTATACAAGCCATCCGCACGCCATCCACCAAAGGCGAAAAATGATCTACCACCATAATATGTACAGAAAAACAAACTGCACACAGAAGCACCAACGCATCACTGAATTGAAAGGAAAAACCGCTTGTCAGGCACAGAAAGTAAAGTCCTACCAGAGCGACCACCACGCTCACCCAGACGTTCCAGCCGCACTTTCTCCCCAAAAATATACCCAGTATAGGCACCAGCAAAATATAGCAGGCCGTAAGAAACCCCGCCTTTCCCGCTGTAGTACCATAGTACAGACCAAGCTGCTGCACCGTGCTGGACACAAAGAGAACGATACCGCAGAGAACACCGCCCGTTATAAGCCTGCGCTTATCCTCCGCCGTTTTCGGCTTCTTCTCGTTCCCATGTCTGTCCAGAAAAGCGAGCACCGGCAAAAGCACTACCGCCCCCAAAAGGGAGCGAATGCAGTTAAAAGTATAAGGGCCCGCCTCCGCGCCGCCCTGCCTCTGCGCCACAAAAGCCACGCCCCAGATCAGAGCCGTAAGCAACAGGAGCAGTGAATTTCGCACTTCCAGTTTCATCTTCGGTTTTTTCAAAGCGAACACCTCGCATCTCATTTCTTTCACAACACCGAGAAACAGTTTACTCCCTCTGCAGGCTTTTCGTCAACAGAAAGTGCTTCTCCCCATCCAACATCGTCTCTCCCGCAAGAGTAAAGCCCAGTTTCTCGCACAGGTTCAGAGAATTCTTATTTTCCGGCTGTACCAATGCCTGTACCTGCTCCATCAAAAGCTCTGTCTTGGCATAGGCAAGGATCGCCATGCAGACCTCAAAGGCATATCCCTGTCTCTGCCAGGGCACACTGATCACAAATCCCAGCTCCGGCAGATCGTATCCCTCCCGCCAGCTGATCCCCGCTCTGCCGATCACTTCTCCGCTGTTTTTGTCCAGAACCGTCCACATACCATAGCCATAAAACCCATACACTTTCTCGATATAATTTTTTGTATAGGCTATTTCCTCATCTCTGTCCTCGAAAAGTGGCTCCATGTACTCTGTAATGGAGGAATCGTCATAGATCCGGTAAAAGTTGTCCACATCCTCCACAGTCGTCTCTCTTATCACGCACCGTTCGGTCTGCAGGATCTCCCAGGGCAGCCCCGCCAAACGCCGGTACGCCATCTCCAGGGATTCCTCCTCCACCTCCTCCAGACATTCGACCGCATAGATTGCCCCCGGAAAGACCGCACCTTGATTTCCCTCATGATAATATGGAAGCACATACCGCCCCTCTTTTTTCAGCGCGGCATAGGTTTCCTCCTGATCCGTAATATATAAGATCTCCTCCCGCCCGAATCGGATTTCTTTTAACATTTATCTTTACCTTCTTTTTATTTTCTTATAGAATAAAATTAAGTTTACTATCAATCTCGCATTTAGGAAAGGAAATTTTATATGGCACAGAATCCAATCGTAACTTTTACCATGGCAAACGGCGATGTGATCAAGGCGGAATTATACCCCGAGATTGCACCGGAGTCCGTCAACAACTTTATCAGTCTCATCAACGCAAAATTTTATGACGGCCTGATCTTTCATCGGGTCATCAAAGGCTTTATGATTCAGGGCGGCGATCCCGAAGGCACCGGCATGGGCGGTCCGGGCTACTCGATCAAGGGAGAATTTCGCCAGAATGGTTTTCCCAACGACTTAAAACACACTGCGGGCGTACTCTCCATGGCAAGAAGCATGCAGCCCGACTCCGCAGGCAGTCAATTTTTCATCATGCACAAGACAAGCCCACATTTGGACGGCGCTTATGCGGCGTTTGGAAAGGTGATCGAAGGACAGGAAAATGTAGACAAGATTGCAGAGACTGCTACCGACTATGAGGACAGACCTCTGGAGGATCAGGTGATGCAGAGCGTTACCGTGGAGACTTTCGGTGTGGAATATCCGGAGCCGGAGAAGCTCTAAGCAAGTTCGTGAAAAAATATGACCCATTATCTCCTAAATAAGGGATGATAATGGGTCTGCATATTATATGTCCGTCAATGACCAGAATTTTCCTGTGATCCCTGTTGTTATAGTGCGTGGAAAAAACCGGACGGATCGGCGCAAACATTTTGCACTGTATTCCTGCGTTTAAAAACGCCTTGCAGGCTTCTCCTTATCCTCGGTTTACCGAACCGAATAACTCCAATTTATTTTGCACCACTGCCTTCATCGCTTCCACCTCATAGGGAATCAATTCCATCATGCTCTTTGCACCGTCCTGTAACCCTTTCTCAATGCCGGCCTTACCTGCCTTATCAATATCCGTAAAAATATTGACTTTGCAGATGCCCTTCTGTACTGCCGTACGGAAATCGTCATCAGAAAGACCGCTGCCGCCGTGTAATACCAACGGTGTTTTCGTTACTTCCGCAATTTTTTCGATACGGGCAAAGTCCAGCTTCGGCGGAAACTTATAATCACCGTGGGCATTGCCGACCGCAATAGCCAAGGCATCCACACCGGTACGCTGTACGTAATCCTGGGCCACATCCGGATCCGTAAAATAAGCGCTTGGATCTTCCATCTTTCCGGCTCCTTCGTTATCTCCCACATGTCCGAGCTCACCCTCCACCGTAGCTCCCATAGCGTGACAGATTTTTACCATCTCCCTCACTTTGGAAAGGTTTACCTCATAGTCTTCGGTAGAGCAGTCATACATGACAGAAGTAAAACCCAACCGCAGCGCTTCCATACACTTTTCAAAAGTCAGACCGTGATCATAATGAACACACACCGGAACGGAGGCCTTCCTTGCCATGGGGAGCAAATATTCGGCTACCCGCTCCAGACTCATCGCCGGAAGAAGAATCTCCGCAGTACCAACGATAACCGGTGCATGCAGCTCCTCGGCTGTCTCTATAATCGCTCGCGCCATCTCCACATTGACAGCGTTAAAAAACCCGACGCCGTATCCGCCCTTCTTTGCCTCCGCCAAAATCTCTTTCATATTTACTAACATAGATCATCTACCTCATTCCATTGTTTTCCAACCGCCTCTGATTCGTTTCTCCAGCTCATCCAGCGGCTTTATGCCGCCCAGCGCATCATAGGAAGTCACGGCACAGGCTCCTTCCGCTGCCGCCAATGCTACGCACTCCTGCGGATTTTTCCCCTGCAGCACCGCAGTCAGAAATGCGGCAATGCTGGTATCCCCGGCACCGGTTCCTGAACGGACTACATCCGCCTGAAAACAGCGCTGTACGCCACGCTTTCCTGCCCAATCAGACGCATCCAACTCCAGCCGCTCTCCCACTGTCTCAAGAACTGTCTGCGAAGCCGCCGCGTAATACATACCGGCCGTACCACATTTTAACAGAATTACTTTACAGCCAAGCTGAAACAGCTTCTCTACCAGCGGCTTCACATCCGCTTCCATGTCCAGCGCTTCCGTAATATCCTTCCCCTCCGCCGACAGCTTATCGTATTTTTCCCGATCCAGCATAAAGCAAAGCTCCTCAAAACTGGGTACGAAAAAATCTACATAGGGAAGTACTTTCTTCAGCACTTTCTCCCAGTCAACCTGCCCTGCCTCAGAGGAAGGATCTACTGCCGCCAGATCCAGGCTGGTGGCAATCCCCTTTTCCTTCATCCGTCGGAAAAGAGCCAGAAGTTCCTCCCCATCCTGCTTATACATGCGTCTCATCAGCGGCGGATACCCAAAGTGGAATAAAGCTGCATCCTCCAGCGCCTCTTCCGGAATATCCTCGTTGCCAAAGGAATCATTGGCTCCGGGATTGTGCAGAAAAATACGATCAATACCCGGAACCGCCACAACAACCGTGTAGGAAGTGGAGCTGTTCTCATCCACCAACAGGCCTCCGACCCCATAACCGTCAAAAATCTGTTGAATCATGTTTCCAAAGGCATCCTTGCCGATTTTTCCCATCAACCGGACATCGTTCCCCAGCTTTTTCAGTGCAACTCCCGTGTTTGCCACACTGCCCCCGGTATGCACATCGGCCTGCTCCATCTGTATCAGCCTGCCGGGTACCAGAAGTTCGCTTAAGTCATTATATTGATTTTTCCCTGAAAACACCGGCGTAATGTCGATGCAAATATGTCCTGCTGCTATGATCTTTTTTTTCGCCATTATACAATACCCATAATCAGATTCATCGTGTACATTTCCAACTGCTCGAATTTACGTTCTGCGATCAGTTTGTCTGCATACGCATAATCATACCTTCGGATGGATTATACAAGCGCCTTTTGACTTCCATTATTCGGATTCGCCAAACAATATCTTCATATAATCCATTTTTTCCATAATAATCCGAATGATTTCTATATAGTTATCATGCACACGATAGAATGCCTTATACTTTTTAAAACTGACTGCATAAAACCCTGTAAAAAGGCCCCTGTAAACAAGCAGTATTCCGGAAAGCGGAAATTGCTTTTTCTTCTCCAGCTCGTCTATAAAATCATTTACATACCTGTCAGCAACATCCGGCTCCTTTGAGACTTCATATACACCATCCCATACCGCATCCATATCGCGCACTGCCTCCGGTGTATAACGGATTTTATATTTTGTCATCTGTCATTCCTTTTATTCTTAAAATGGCTGCGGAAATCCTCTTCTGAAATCCACCCTTCCTCTTCTGCTGAGCGGATACCGGCATTGAGTTCACACATCAGCTGAATCATTGCCTCTGCTTTCTGGAAATTTTCTTCATCCTTCATATCACGAATACTGTATGCTCCGTGTCCATTCCGTGTTAAATATACCGGTGAGCCGGCTGACACTTTTTCCAAAACACTGCCATAATTTCTTAAATCTGAAACAGGTGCGATCGTTGGCATATATCCACATCCTTTCGATGAATTTATAGAAATATCATAACATAGTCTCTCCATTCCTTCAACAGATTATTCGATGAATTTATCGTAACTCTTTTTGGAATCATGCTGCCAGTTTGTTGTAAACATACTTTAAAAGTGATAAAATATCTGGTAAATATGCATCTTATCTTCTTTATACTTTTTAGAAAGTGAGGTTATGGCATGATCGAATCAGATAGAGTACACAAGATCCTTTATGGCGGGGATTACAACCCGGAGCAATGGCCCGAAGAAACCTGGGAGGAAGATATGCGTCTGCTTGCACTGGCACATATCGATGTAGTCACACTAAACGTCTTTAGCTGGGCATCCCTGCAGCCGGATGATGATGTCTATGATTTTGAAAAGCTGGATAAGATCATGCATCTGGTTAAAAAGCACGGGTTAAAAGTCTGTCTCGCCACTTCTACCGGCGCTCATCCCGCCTGGATGGCCAGAAAACATCCCGACATATTGCGCACGGAATTCAGCGGCATGAAAAGAAAATTCGGCTGCCGTCACAATTCCTGTCCGAACAGTCCGACTTATCAGAAATATGCCGTTGCGCTTGCCACGAAGCTGGCCGAGCGTTACAAAGACTACGACAATATCGTTGCGTGGCAT
>CAMWMO010000105.1 GCA_947175305.1 uncultured Lachnospiraceae bacterium | reverse complement strand
GTTCACAATTGTTCTGTTGGTGATCCTGGCCGTCATGATCGTGGCCGTGGTCGTCTTATATTTTTTAGGAAAAAAAGCACAGAAAAGACAGGCCGAACAGCAGGAACAGATCGATGCCATGAAACAGACAGTCTCCATGCTGATCATCGATAAAAAACGCATGAAGCTAAAAGACGCGGGACTTCCCCAGATCGTTTTGGAACAGACACCCAAGCTGTTGCGCAATTCTAAACTGCCGGTGGTAAAAGCCAAGGTGGGACCGCAGATCATGTCCCTCATCTGTGAGGAGAAGATTTTTGATGCCGTTCCAGTCAAAAAAGAAGTAAAGGCTGTTGTCAGCGGTATTTACATCACGGATGTGAAGGGTCTGCACGGCAAGGCGCCTGCAGTAGAGCAGAAGAAAAAGAGTAAATTCAAGCAGTTGGTAGAAAAAGCACAGGAAAAAGCGGGAGCAAAGCCTGTAAAGTGACCCGGAGTAAATCCCTTCGGAATTAACCGGCGTAAATTTCTTCGAAATTAACGCCTCGAGGACTGCAAAACAGTCCTCGGTGATATATAGCGGTTTCACGTTAGCAGCGTGAAGCCGCTGTTTTCTTCTTTGGGGAGAATTTCAATCCGGATATGACAGTCCGACAGAAACTCATAATTGATATCCAGCGCGTAATCCACATCTACCAGAATCGCATCTTCCCTCTCTTCTATCACAATCCGTTTGGTATCGATGCCCACCAGAATCTGTCCGAAGGGAGTATTATAATTCGACATATTCTTTTTATTTTCCTGAAAGATCATATGCACGTTCACCAGACCGTTGCGTGTCAGCTCCACCATGTGGCTGCCGATCTTCAACCGGTTCTTTGTGGGACGATCAAATCCTTCTGTGACCTCCTCATAGATCACATAATGCTTGTCGTTCTTTTTATAATAATCGCCTACGGTAACGATTTCAATCTTATCGGCGTTTTCCTCCCGCTGGTCGAACTGCAGCCCTTGCAGGGTCAGTAATACCTCTTTTGTCATAGCAAACCTTCTCCCGCTAATATTCGTCAATATTGATGACCTTGGCAGATAATATGCCGTAGGTCAAAATGGAATTTGCAAAGCGCTGGAACTTATCGGCGGCATCGCTGACAAAGAAGCGGTACAGCTCTGTGCCCAGCCCCGGCCTGTGCTCACTCTCCAGATCCTTCTCCTCCAGAAGCTGCTTTAATTCTCTGGCTGTCTCATAGGCGGGGTTGACCAGAGTAACGCTCTCCCCCATGATTTTTGCCACCGTGGAGCGCAGCATCGGATAGTGGGTACACCCCAATATCAGCGTGTCAATCCCGCTGTCAATCAGTTCTGCCAGATAGCGGCGCGCGATCTCATCCGTCACGGGATCTTCCCACAGCCCTTCCTCTACCAGAGGAACAAAGAGAGGACACGCCTTTCCCAAAACACTCACATCTTTGTCATTCTTTTCTATGTAACGGCTGTAGATTCCGCTGTGGATAGTGGCCTCCGTGGCCACAACCCCGATTTTTTTATTTTTTGTCGCCCCCAGTGCCGCTCTGACACCCGGTTTGACCACACCGATCATCGGGAGGTCTACCTCTTTCTCCAGCTCCTCCAATGCGTAGGCACTGGCAGTATTGCAAGCCACCACAATGGCCTTTATCTGCTGTGTCTCCAAAAAGCGCACGATCTGTCTGGAGAATTTCGTTATGGTCTCTCTGGATTTGTTCCCATAGGGCACTCTCGCCGTGTCGCCGAAATATACGATCCGCTCGTTGGGCAGCTGCCGCATGATCTCACGGGCCACAGTCAGGCCGCCCACCCCCGAATCAAACACGCCGATCGGTCTGTTATGCCATTCTTCCTGTCTACTCATATTCCTTCTCTGCTCCCAGATTCTTCTCACACCATTCTAAAAACCTGCTGCTGATTACCAGCTCCTCTCCCGAGGAACGCCAGATCTCTGCCACATCTATTTCTTCCGTCTGCATCCTGCCGTCCGCGTCCGATATCACCTCGCAGGTTTCCTGCGTAAAGCAAAGTTCAGGATAAAAAACACTCCACCATGCTGTAGCAAGAACGCAGGCTGCAAATGCTCTTCCTTTTTTCCACATGATCCTTTCTCCCATCTGCCGGATCTTTCCGACACTGAGAGTATGCCCGTTCTATGGCGCTTTGATACAGGCAGGGCAGGAGATACTCTAGTTTTTCCTGCGGGGATCAATACGGATCTGTCTTATAATAGAGCGTTCCTGATTGTCGATATGAAGGCGCGCCGCCGCCGCGGCTTTCTCCTTATCCCCATTCATAATGCTCTCATATATCATCCTATGCTCATTGATCAGATTTTCATGCCCGCTTTCGTCCTTGATATACTCGAAGCGGTAGCGGTACATCTGCTCAGACAGATTATTGATAAGCTGAACCAGCCGCTGGTTGCCCGTAGCCTGTACAATGATGTCGTGAAGCGCAACATCCGCCTCCGCGATGGCGACCGCATCCCCGGTCCGGGTGACTTCCTCAAAATGATCGCAGGCTTTCTTGAGCGACGTCTTCCCCTCAGCAGTGATCCTGTCGCAGGCAAGCTCTGCACAGAGCGCATCCAGAGCACGGCGCACCTCCAGCACATCCTGCAGACTCTTTTCCGTGATCTGTGCCACCTCAGCTCCCCTCCTGGGAATCATGGTGACCAGTCCCTCCAATTCCAGCTTACGTATCGCCTCCCGGATCGGCGTCCGGCTCACGCCCAAACGGTTCGCCAGATGAATTTCCATCAGCCGCTCGCCCGGCTTGAGTTCTCCTGTCAGAATCGCCCGGCGCAGCGTGTTGAACACCACATCACGCAGCGGAAGGAACTCGTCCATATTTACCGTAAAGTCATTTTCCATATGTCATCTCCTTCTGTTTCTAAAGCGTCCCGCCCGTCCGCGCATATCCCTCACAGCATGTAGTCACAAACACAGCGTCCGCAAGCCCTCTCTCCCTTATGGCTGCCGCAATCTGCGACGCCTGCTCCTTCTCCTTACAAATACCGAATACGGTGGGACCGCTGCCGCTCATCAGCGCGTTTTCCGCTCCCATTTCCCGCATCAGCTCCTTTAATCCGCTAATAACAGGATACTCCCGCTCTGTGACCGTCTCAAGCACATTGCCCATTCTGTCGGTGATTCCTTTCAAGTCTCCGACCGCAAGCGCCTGTGCCATGCCGTCGATATCGGGATGATAGGACAGTTTGTCAGCCTGCAAATGCCCATAGACAAACGCAGTAGACACATCGATGGATGGCTTCGCCACCACCAGATGACAGGCAGGGGGCGGTGTCAGCGGCGTCAGGATTTCTCCGATGCCCTCCGAGAGCATGGTCCCTCCCACGAGACAGTAGGGAATGTCCGCCCCCAGCTTTACTCCCAGCTTTTGCAGCTCTTCCGTAGAACAGCCTAATGCAAAAAGAGTGTTCAGTCCCCGCAGCGCAGCCGCCGCATCAGCGCTTCCGCCTGCCATACCCGCCGCGATAGGAATCCTTTTTTTTAAAGTGATCTCCACGCCCTCTGCGATATTTTTCTCCTGCAGCAGAAGAGCCGCCGCACGGCAGATCAGATTATCCGTCCCCGCCGACAGATCCGCGCCCTCTATCCCAAGCGCGATGCCGGGCTCCTGCCGCCTCTGAAACGTCAGATCGTCATAAATATCCACGGTCTGCATGATCATCTTTAATTCATGATAGCCATCCGGCCTGCGCCGCAATACATCCAGACCTAAATTTATTTTTCCGTAAGCTCTCTCTCTCACCATGATCGACTGAAAATTCCTTTATTTCGCTGAAACATAATTTTTATGGCAACAATGTATTTTGTATACAAAGATTGTACTTAATTTTGTACACACTGTCAAGTTTCCTCTTTCTGAAAGGAATTTTTTTCAAAATTTCTTTTTTTCTTCTAATTTATTCAGGAAAACGGTACGATATAGTAAATAGAAAAGAGAGATTGCCCTATGGCGGTCTTTATGTAACAATAAACATTTACTACATTATCCAAGGAGGGAATACCCATGAGCGTAAACGGAATTAGCAATGTAGGCGTAAGCGCTTACGAAACATACTCGACAACCACACAGACAGAGACGAAGCCTGCGGAAGAGATTGTAAGCCAGGACAAGGACAATGAGCAAAAGAAAGATAACGGCGTAGTTTATGAGCCTTCAAAGGACACGGCTGTATCCGCTAAGAAATATGTACAGAACACAGAGCTGATCAATAAGATGAAAGCGGATGCTGAGGCTCACACACAGCAGCTGCAGAATATCGTACAGCAGTTGATGACCAAGCAGGGGCAGACCTTCAATGTTGCCAACGGCAATATGTGGCAGTTCCTTGCTAGCGGCAAGTTTGAAGTGGATGAGGCTACTAAGCTGCAGGCACAGGAAGACGTTTCCGAGGACGGTTACTGGGGCGTTAAGCAGACATCCAACAGAATCCTCGATTTCGCTACCGCTTTGACCGGCGGTGATCCGAGCAAGATTGAAGATATGCGCAAGGCTTTCGAGAAGGGTTACAAGCAGGCTGAGAAGACCTGGGGCGGCGAGCTTCCCGAGATTTCCAAGCAGACCTATGACGCTGTTATGGCCGGCTTTGACAAGATGGCTGAGGAAGCAAACCAGACTGTTGCAACCACCAACTAATCTTCAATAAAACATAGCAAAATAGAAGGAATCACTGTGACAGCACGGTGGTTCCTTTTTATGCGCAGACCCGTGCAGAGGAAGTATGCCACTTACGTGGCGCACGGGTCGCGCGACGAGTAGGGCAAAAATCTCCCCTACTCGATTCACAGATTTCTCAGAGGGCGTTGATCACGCCGGTAATGCCCTGTTTCTCGTAAATCTCTTTATAATAGGCTACCTCATTACGGATCAGCTCATCGATGACACGCATCCCCAGAAGCTCCACCGGGGCTTTGTCGTCCGTCATGATGCGATCTCCCGCCTCATAGGAAATCAGATTGTCGGAGACCATATTCATCATCGCGAGGAGACTTTCATCCGCGACAGCCGCCTTGTGGCTTTCCAGATTGGCGAGCATATTCGGATCATTGGAGGCAAAAAGCTCTCGGTTGGTGGTGCCCCTTACATCTACGGTATAAACCTGCTCAAAGACAGTGCTTATGGTATCCGCCAGATAGGCGTTGATGCTGTCCTCTCCGCTGCCGCGCATATTCATGTTGACCACCATCACACCGTCCTCTGTCAGATGATCCTTTACCAGTGTAAAAAACTCTGTGGAGGACATCTGAAACGGAATCGTGATATCCTGATAGGCGTCCACCATGATCACATCGTACTTTTCGTCGATGGCATTCAGATAAGCCCTGCCGTCGTAGGTGGTAACCTTCACATCCTCCGGAAGATCAAAATATGACCGGGCAAGCTTCGTGATCTTTTCGTCGATTTCCACACCCTCCACCGGCATATCACCGTAATAGGCGCGGCATTGATGCGCGTAGGTACCTGTCCCCATGCCAAGGATCAGCGTATTACAGTCTGACGGCTTCTCCCTGCCTGTCATTAGGGGAGCCGCCATCGCATAATCATAGTACATCCCCGTAAGACCCTGATCCTTGATCAGAATGGACTGCACTCCGAAAAGCACATTGGTCGATAATATGACGTTTCTGTCATTTTCTTTCACCTGTAGGTAATTATAGATAGACTCTCCTTCGTAGGCCAGATCCGTCTCCCAGAAAGCGAAGGCATTAGACGCCCCCGCGCCACAGCACAGGAGAAATAATACCGCCGCCACAGCGCTCTTTCGCAGACCGCTTCTTATGCTGATAAAATAGATCAGTCCTAACACCAGTAAAATCGCCGCAAAGATCAGAAAGGTAACGGAGGTGCCGACCGCCGGAATAGAGAGAAAGGTGGGCACAAAGGTACCGATGATGCTGCCGATCGTGTTGAAAGCGCCCAGCGTTCCCACGATGCTGCCGCTGTCCTCCAGACTGTCAACGGAATACTTGGCCAGAGAAGGCGTCACCGTCCCCAGCAGAAAAAGCGGAAAGACAAAGATCACCATACATGCTGCAAAGGCCGCCCAGATCAGAAAATTCGTACTTACCGTAAAAATAAGCAGACCCGATATCCCCAGGATGATGTATTTTCCTACCACCGGAATCGTCGCGATCCAGACAGCCGCGATCAAAATACGGGTGTACAGCTTGTCCGGATTCGGATTTTTATCCGCGCTTCGCCCGCCGTAGATGTTTCCCAGCGCCATAGCGATCATGATAGTGCAGATGATGATGGTCCACACAATCTGCGAGGAACTGAAATAGGGAGCCAGCAATCTGCTGGCTCCCAGCTCCACCGCCATA
>CAMWMO010000104.1 GCA_947175305.1 uncultured Lachnospiraceae bacterium | reverse complement strand
CGGCTATGCAAGGCAGGTGGGCGGAAGTTATTTTGCGAAATGCCTGAAATAACACGAAACCCGTTACAATCCCCTTTATTGACTTTTTCTCATGCAACGGAGGGAAAAAGGGCGGAAAAGCGGAAAAAGGAGAAACAGAGCTTGCACCTTGCATAAATTGGGGGTAAAATAAGATAAGGAATAGTGCATAGAAATTTTGGAGTGGGACAAAGGGGATAAAGATGGAATATAACAGAAAAAAAATGCGTTTGGGCGATGTGCTCGTAGCGAACGGCGTTATCACGGAGGAAACGTTACAGAAGGGATTGGAACTGCAGAAAGGCAGCGGCCGCAAGCTGGGTGAGACTCTGGTGGACGAGGGACTTGCTACGGAGGAGAATATCGCCAGAGCGCTGAGTAATCAGTTCCACTATGATATGGTGGATCTGCAGAATGTAACGATCGAAAAGGATATTCTTGAGCTTGTGCCCGCCAATGTTTTAAAGAAGCATAAAGCGCTGCCCTTCGAGTATTCTCCCGGCGATGTGAACGTACTCAGGGTAGCTATGGCGGATCCCATGGATATTGCGGCTATGGATGATATCAATATCATCACGAACCTGCAGGTGGAGCCTGTGGTGGCGACCATCGGAAGCGTCATGCTGGCGATCGACCGTTACTATGGACAGGCGGAAGTGAATTCTGCGCTGGAAGAGTACACCAGAGAAAAAGAGAGCCAGATGGCGGAGCAGGAGGATATGTACAGCGAGGATGTAAACAATTCCCCGATTGTACAGCTGGTAAAATCCATGATCGAGCAGGCGGTCAGACTGCGTTCCTCAGATATCCATATCGAGCCGATGGAACGGCAGGTGCGTATCCGGTACCGTATCGACGGCGCTCTCTATGAGAAAGCCACCTACAGCGTCAGACTGCTTCCGGCGATGGTGGCCAGGATCAAGATCGTAGGCGGTATGGATATTTCCGAGAAAAGAAAGCCTCAGGATGGTCGTATCACGCAGGTGGTAGACAGACAGGAATATGATATTCGTGTATCGATCCTGCCCACCGTATACGGTGAGAAGATCGTTATGAGACTTACCTCGAAGAATGCGCTGACCAGGGAGAAAAGGCAGCTTGGTCTGGGCGATGAAGATATGAAGAAATTCGACCATATCTTGATGAACCCGCACGGTATCCTGCTGGTAACAGGACCTACCGGAAGCGGTAAATCCACTACATTGTATACGGCGCTCAGTGAACTAAATAAAGAAGATGTGAATATCATCACGGTAGAGGACCCGGTGGAGGCGAATATCGACGGTATCAACCAGGTGCAGGTCAATGTGAAAGCGGGACTGACCTTCGCAAGCGCCCTGCGTTCTATTCTGCGTCAGGACCCGGATATCATCATGATCGGTGAGATCCGTGACCAGGAAACGGCAAGTATCGCGGTGCAGGCTTCCATCACAGGCCACCTTGTGGTATCTACACTGCACACCAACTCCGCGGCGAGTACGATCACCCGTCTGGAGGATATGGGCATTGAGCCTTACCTGATCGCAGACTCCACGGTCGGCGTGATTGCTCAGCGTCTGGTGCGCCGCCTGTGTCCGTTATGTAAGAAACCGAAAAAAGCGGACGCTGACGAACTGGAGCTTTTAGGCAAAGGGCCGGATGAAGATATTACGATCTATACCCCCTGCGGATGTTCCCAGTGCGATCAGACCGGATTCAAGGGAAGGATCGGCGTCTATGAGATCATGGAAGTGACGCAGCCGCTGAAAAGCATCATCAGCAAACAGGGAGGCGTGGAAGAGATCAAGGAAAAGGCGCTGGAAGAGGGCATGAATACTCTTCGCATGTGCGCCACGAAGTATGTACTGGATGGAACCACATCGATCAATGAGATGATCAAGGTGTCCTTTGATTCCTGATATTTGTCAGTTTTAGACAAAAAGAAAGAGGGGTTTTTGTCCAAAAAGGTAGAAATAATAAATTTTTGTGCAAAAAGCGCCTGAGAGTAGTATAATAGTACTGTTAAAGAGTTGTTTTGTCTCCGATATAGGAGGTAAAGAATAAGAGATAATGGAGGTCCGTTATGGCGACCTGGGGATTTGTAGCCATTGATAAGAACGGAAAAGAGATAAAGGGCAGTAAGGAAGCCGACACAGAGGAGAAGCTCGTCCGGGAGTTAAAAGGACAGGGCATGACCGTTCTGAACGTGTCGGCGCAGAACGCGCTGACGAAGGATATCAGCATCGGCGGTAAGAAGCCGACGTCGAGAGATCTGTCGGTGTTCTGTCGGCAGTTTGCCAGTATCACCCGTGCGGGCGTCACGATCATTGCGACCCTGAACATGCTGGCGGAGCAGACGGAGAACGTGCGGCTGCAGAAAGCGCTCTATGCGGTTAAGGCGGATGTGGAAAAGGGTGAGACCTTTGCAGATTCTCTTGCGCAGCACCTGGATGTGTTCCCGGAGCTGTTGGTACAGATGGTGAGGGCCGGCGAAGCTTCCGGTAGTCTGGAGGTCGCTATGGAGCGTATGGCGCTCCAGTTCGAGCGTTCCGCCAAGACTAAGGCTCTTGTGAAAAAGGCGATGATCTACCCGATTGTCGTGATCATCGTAGCCATTATCGTCGTGATCGTCATGCTGGTGAAGGTCATTCCTTCCTACATAGATATGTTTGAACAGCTGGGGACGGAGCTGCCGGGCATTACGCTGGCGGTAATAGCGGTCAGCGATTTTATGCAGGCGAAGTGGTATATCCTGGTGCCGCTCATCATAGCGGCCATCGTAGGTCTCAGGCTGTTTGCCAAGACATACACGGGCAAGCACCTGTTCGGTCAGGTGCAGCTTAAGATTCCGGCAGTGAAGAATCTGGTCGTGAAATCGGCGTCGGCACAGATGTCGAGAACTCTGAGTACCCTGCTGACGGCCGGCGTGCCGCTGGTGGAAGCGGTGGACATTGTGGCGGATACGATGACGAATGTCTGGTTTAAGGAAGCGCTGAAGGATGCGGTGGAACAGGTTATGGCCGGTGTGCCGCTGTCCCAGCCCGTGGAGACCTGCGGACTCTTCCCGCCGATGGTATATCATATGATGCATATCGGAGAGGAAGCCGGATCCACAGAAGAAATGCTGAACAAGCTGGCGGATTATTATGAAGAGGAAGTGGAGCTTGCGGTGCAGTCCCTGATGGCGGCGATGGAACCCATGATCATCATCGTGCTGGCAGGCATCGTCGGCATTATGATAGCGGCTGTTATGGCGCCGATGGTATCGATGTACGACGCACTCGACAGCATCTAAGTGATCCATCATGAATTAGACGCGTCTGCGCAGTAGGGAGTAGACGTGTTTAAGATAAAAACAAATTTATAAGAAAAGAAAAGGAGAGGGAAAATGAAAAAAGAGATGAACAACAAAGGTTTTTCATTGGTAGAGCTTATCATCGTTATCGCGATCATGGTAGTTCTGATCGCAGTACTGGCGCCTCAGTACCTGAAATATGTGGAGAAGTCCAGAGTGGCTTCTGACCAGAGCACGATCGTTGAGTACATCAACGCGATGCAGGTTATCGCAGCTGATCCGGAGATTACATTAGCTTCTACTGGTGCGTCTTATACATTAACGAGTGGAACCGGTGCTACCGCAATCGCAGTTAGTACTGATTTGGCAACATTGCTTGAAAATCAGGGCATGCTTGATGCGACTGCTGCTGCAGGCGGCACGCTTCAGTCTACTGCTTATACGGATGCAAATCTGAATATTATCTTGAAATATGATAGCACTGCAAAGATCTGGACTGTAGTAAACAACGGTGGCGATGTTGAAGTTTCCGGTACTATTAAGACTACACCCTAAGATTTATGAAACCACTTAGAACCTTCCACCCTGCCGCAGTCATTCGACTGCGGCGGGGAAGAAACGATAACCCGGCACAAAGGACGATACTATGTTCCCTACAATCACAATACTATCATACATAATCGTGTTCCTGTTCGGGATCGTGATCGGCAGCTTCTTAAATGTATGTATCTACCGGATTCCGAAGAAGGAAGATATTGTGAAGATACGTTCCCATTGTATGAGCTGTGGCTATCAGCTGGAATGGTACGATCTGGTACCGCTTTTCAGCTACCTGTTCTTAAAAGGAAGGTGTCGCAAATGCAGACAACAGCTTTCCGTTCAGTATCCGCTCATCGAGCTGCTGAACGGAGTGCTGTACTGTGTTGTCTGGGCGGTGTACGGCGTCAGCATAGAATCCCTACTCTATGCGCTGCTGTGTTCTGCGTTGATCGTGCTCAGCGTGATCGATTTCCGGACATATGAGATCCCTATCGGGATCAATGTATTTATACTGGCACTGGGGCTGGTTCGCTTACTGACTGATTATACCAGGTGGTCTGATTATGTGATCGGTTTCTTTAGTGTCAGCGTTTTTCTTTATTTGATCTATCTGGTGACGAAGGGGCGCGGGATCGGCGGCGGCGATATCAAGCTGATGGCGGTCTGTGGCCTTTTACTCGGATGGAAAGCGGTCATTCTGGCTTTTGCGGCAGGATGTATCCTGGGTTCGGTCATCCATTTGTGCCGTATGAAGATAAGCGGCGAGACACATGTCCTGGCTATGGGGCCCTATCTTTCCATGGGCGTTTTCATAGCGGCATTGTGGGGAAACCGGATCATTGACTGGTATATAGATTTATTGCGTGTTTAAGGAGGAATCGATTCATGAGTAGAGTGCTCAGTATCGAAGTTGGATATTCAATAACGAGTGTTTGTGAAATGGATTATAAGGCAAAGGCGCCCAAAGTGTACAGCAGCTTTACTGTGCCTACGCTGCAGGGCGTTTTTAACAGTGATGATGTGATCGAGGCGGATTCGCATTATTTGGAGTCGTTGCGCGGCGCCATCAGGGAAAACAAGATTAAGGCGAAGCAGATCGTGTTTTCTATCGCATCCAACAAAATAGCTACCCGTGAAGTCGTGATTCCTTTTGTGAAACAAAATCGGATCGGCGATATGGTCAGAGCAAATGCGTCGGACTATTTTCCGTTGGATCTGAGCCAGTATGCGCTGGCATACAGCATTCAGGAAGTGATGGGAGAAAAGGGATCGCAGCAGTATAAGCTGCTTGTGATCGCTGTGCCGAAGGCGATACTGGACGGCTATTACAGTCTGGCGGAATCGCTGAAAATGACGGTGGCGGCATTTGATTATGTGGGCAACAGTCTCTTTCAGGTGGTAAAGAAGGAATGCGAGGAAGGAATCCATCTGATCGCCAAGATCGACAGCCAGTCTACTCTGGTAGTGGTCATGAACGATCAGAAGATCGTGCTGACAAGAAATGTGCCTCGTGGTGTGGAAGAAGCGCTGCAGGCGGTAATGAACAGTAAAGTGTGGGGAGATATCCGGAACACAAGGCAGGCGATGGATGTGGTTGAGAACAATGCCTGCATTGATCTGGATATGATGGCGGAAAGTGAAGAGGAGACGGAAGCCTCTGCTTCCCCGGAAAAGATTGCAAAAAGTAATGTGACAGATGCTCTTGCGCCGATGATCGGAGGCATTGCAAGAGTGGTTGACTATTATACCTCAAGAAATTCCGATGCGCAGATCGACAGAGTCCTGATCACCGGTATCGGCGCCAATTTCCTGGGGATGGAAGAGCTGCTCCACAGGGAGATCAGCTATCCGGTCGAGACAATTAAGAAAGTACAGGGCCTTAACCTAGAGAAGTATTTCAAGGGCGGCCTTTTTGGAGGATACCTTTCCTGTATCGGAGCGGCGATGGCTCCGGTCGAATTTGTAAGTGAGAAGGAAGAAAAGAAGGGATCCATAGAAGTGATGCCGAGCAAGAACGGCATGACGGCGGCGTGCATCCTGCTGTTTGCCGGCGGCACGTTGATCGCGGCTGCGTTGGCGGGAGTTTCCCTTTTTGGCTATAAGCAGGCTACGGATGAAAATGACAGGTTGAATACAAGGATAGAGGAGCTGGCGGAGGCGGAGACCATATATGAACAATATCTGCAGCAGCTGTATTCTTATAATAAATTAAGCTATTTCCATTACAGCACGGTGACGCCGAATGAGGAGCTGGTTGCATTCATTGAGGAGATGGAGGAAAAAATGCCGTCTTCCCTGAATGTACAATCTTTCAATGCAACGGATGTGGGTGTGACGATGTCGCTGACGGTGGAGAACAAAGAGGACGCCGCGATGCTGGTAAAGCAGTTCAGGACGTTTGAGACGGTGGGAGATGTTATCGTTGACAGCATCACGGACAGCGGGGCGGTGATGGACGGTCAGATTCTGGAGACCGAGCCGATGGTAAGCTTTACCGTTACGGTTGCTTATAAAGGCAGCGCGGCGGAGGAAGCCCTTGCGGAGCTGCTGCAGCAGT
>CAMWMO010000103.1 GCA_947175305.1 uncultured Lachnospiraceae bacterium | reverse complement strand
TAATGATCATTCCCTTGCGTGGTTCAAAATTCATGTTTTATGCTTCTTTTTTCTATATAAGTATAGAATAGAGAAACGTATAATGCAAGAAAAGACCTGCATTTGAGCAATTATATAGGAGGTATAAAATCTATATTTTGTGTGCAGAGCGGGAAAAAGGAGGAGCGATGAGAGTGAGAGATTTTTTAATAAGGAAGGATATTGTTATTTCACCAAAACGATACGGGATTGATGCATTATCCCAAATGGCACAGGCAGTATTTGCCTCCTTGTTGATTGGATTGATATTTAAAACGATTGGAGAGCAGGGAGAACATCTTTTTGGGGAATATAAAGTTTTCACATACTTTATCGAGTTGGGAAGCTTTGCGATGAAACAGGTTGGAGCGGCGATTGGCATAGCAGTCGCATGGGCGTTAAAGGCACCGCCGCTTGTCATGTTTACATGTGCGGTAACAGGGGCGCTGGGGGCCAGTGTCGGCGGGGAAGCAGCGGCGCTTGTTTCCGCAATCATAGGGGCTGAGTTTGGCAAGGCAGTCTCAAAGGAGACAAATGTGGATATCCTTGTTACGCCGGGAGTGACGCTTCTGGCAGGAGGGATTACGGCAACTTTTATAGGACCCGTTGTAAAATTATTGATGAGCGGCATCGGTATGATCATTATGAAGGCCACGGAACTGCAGCCCTTTTTCATGGGAATCATTGTGTCGGTGATCGTGGGGCTTGTTCTGACGTCACCGCTTTCCAGTACGGCGTTATGTATCATGCTGAATCTGTCCGGTATTTCTGCGGGTGCGGCAGCAGTTGGCTGCTGTGCGCAGATGGTTGGGTTTGCGGCCACGGGCTATAGGGATTGTAAGGTGGGCGGGGTCATGGCAATGGGACTCGGTTCTTCCATGTTCCAGTTCCCTAATATTTTGAAAAATCCATGGATTTTATTGCCGCCAACGTTATCTTCGATCATCATAGCGCCTATTGCCACTTGCATCTTAAAAACGACGAATACATCTGCGGGGGCAGGGATGGGTACCTGTGGGTTCGTGGGACAGATTTTTACCTTTACCGATATGGGGATCAATGCAAGATCTATCATATCGGTGGCATTATTACATTTTGTTATGCCTATTTGCTTATCTTTGCTTTTTGATTATGTTTTGCGGAGAAAAGGAAAGATTAAAGCGGGAGATTATTGTTTTGCATTATAATTAATAATATGCGGGCATGGGCTAAAAAAATTGTCAGTGAGAACCGTTAATATGATATGATATAAATATATCTCCTTTGGGGGCTTGACAAATACCAATAATAAAAAGCATAAAGCAGGGAGGAATCGAAAATGGCAGAAACATTAAAAGTATTAGAGACAAGAAGAAGCTGTCGTGCTTACAAACCGGAATTGATCGAGGAGGAAAAACTGCAGGCGATCATCAGGGCCGGAACTTATGCACCCACAGGGATGGGAAAGCAGTCTCCCATTATTATTGCGGTTACCAATAAGGAACTGCGTGACAGGCTTTCTGCAATGAATGCGAAAATCATGGGGCAGGGAGAAAGTTTTGATCCTTTTTATGGAGCACCGGAGCTTTTGATCGTGCTGGGCAACAAGGCGATAGGTACCTATCTTTATGATGGCAGTCTTGTAATGGGCAATCTTATGAATGCAGCCGCTGATCTCGGGGTGGGCAGCTGTTGGATTCACCGGGCGAAGGAAGAGTTCGAGTCATCGGAAGGGAAGGAAATTTTGAAGGATCTGGGTATTGAGGGGGATTATGAAGGAATTGGCCATGTGATTCTTGGATACGCGGCAGAGCCTCCCAAGGAAGCCACGCCGAGAAAAGAGGATTACGTTTATTTTGTCAGATAAGGAATAGGGGGTAGACATGTTAGAGATAGGAACACAGGCGCCGGCATTTGAACTGCCGGATCAGAACGGCATCATGCACACCTTGGAAGAATACAGGGGCAAAAAGGTTATTTTGTATTTTTATCCCAAGGACAATACGCCGGGATGTACCAAGCAGGCCTGCGGTTTTTCGGAGAGATATCCGCAGTTTCAGGAAAAAGGAGCCGTTGTGATCGGGATCAGTAAAGACACGGTTGCTTCTCATAAAAAATTCGAAGAGAAATACGGGCTGGCATTTACTTTGCTGGCGGATCCGGAGCGGAAGGTCATTGAGGCATATGATGTGTGGAAGGAAAAGAAAAACTACGGCAAGGTCTCGATGGGGGTCGTGCGCACCACATATCTGATTGATGAGAACGGAATCATTATCAAGGCTAACGATAAAGTGAAAGCGGCAGATGATCCGGAGAAGATGCTGGGTGAAGTGTAATGAAAATCATTCTTTCACCGGCAAAGAAAATGAATGTGGATACGGATTCACTTGACATACAGGGAATGCCCGTATTCATAGAGCAGACGGAAGAGATTTTAACCTGGATGAGATCGAAATCCTATGCGGAGCTGAAAAAGCTCTGGAATTGTAATGACAAGATTGCAGAGCAGAATGTTGACAGATTGAAGCATATGGATCTCTACAAACAGCTGACACCGGCGGTGCTTTCCTATGAAGGTATCGCCTATCAGTATATGGCGCCGGCGGTGTTTGAGGGCGGACAGCTTGCGTATGTGCAGGAACATCTTCGGATTTTATCTGCTTTTTATGGAGTGCTTAAGCCGATGGACGGCGTGACGCCGTACAGATTGGAAATGCAGGCCAGAGCGTCTGTTGCCGGATATAAAGATATGTATGACTTTTGGGGAGCCGGATTATATGAGGAAGTCCGGGATGATTCGGGCATTATGATTAATCTGGCGTCCAAGGAATATGCAAAGTCCATTGAAAAGTATCTGAAAGCGGAGGACACTTATATTACGGTTACATTCGGAGAGCTGTCTGACGGCAGGATGGTCACCAAAGGGACTTACGCGAAGATGGCCAGAGGTGAGATGGTGCGGTTTATGGCGGAAAACAGCATTGGAGATCCGAAAGACATGAAGGCGTTTGACAGGCTGGGATATATTTACAGAGATGATCTGTCGTCTGAGACGGAGTATGTGTTTGAAAGGATAAAATAGGGGGATACACTTGGAAAAACGTGTTACGGGGATTTATTTTGCGGTATTGATAATAGGAATACTATATGCGGTTTTTGCTGCCCTTTCCTTTCGCATTGAGATAGAGGCCAGGACAGCGGATACAGAGGCCGTTCTATGGGATGATCAGATGGAGCAGACACAGGAGGGTGACACCTATTATTACAGCCGGGTTCTGCCGTCAGAAAATACGGATGAGAAGGTGATCGTCTATAATACCGTACATATGTATCTGGAGGTGTTCATAGACGGAAACCGGGTGTACGCGCTAAAGGAAGAGCAGGACAGGGCGGTGAAAACGACGGGCTTCTGCTGGAATGTCATTGCATTGACAGCGGAGGATGCGGGTAAAGAGATCGTCTTTCAGGTAACGCCGATCTACCGGGACAGCAAACCGAAAGGAACCTTTTTCTATGGCACTTATCGGGAGATAGAGCGTAAGATTTTAGCGGAACGGTTCGCTGAGTTGGTTTTGTCCTGCATGATCGCCCTGGCGGGCATTGTCATGCTGTTGTATGGTCTTTTTGTGGTAAAGAAAGGGCAAGAGGCAGAGACCATTATGCAGTTTGCCATTTTTGCCGCGATGCTGGGGATTTGGTCTATCATCGAAACACAGATACCGGATTGGATTTTTCCGGGCAGTATTGGAATCGTCTTTATATCGCACCTAATGCTGATGATTATGCCGATTCCGTTTGTATTGTTCCTGCGTCAAATGTACCATGATAAAGAGAATAAGCTGTGGAACTTGTGCTGCTATATTAACTGTGCGGTAATTGTTGTACGTGTTCTGCTGCAGATCACAGGGATGTACGATCTGCGGGAAACCTTATTGCTGACACATATTTACCTGTTGCTGTTTGTAATAGTGATCGTGATAATGACGTTCCATGAAATCCGGACAAACGAACTGACCAGCCAGATCAAGATCAACAGCATCTGTGTGATTGTGATTCTGGCAAGCACGGTATTGGAGCTGGCGATTTATCGTTTCAGCAATAAGAGTACGCCTTTAGGAAGCATGGGATTTTTGATATACATAGTTGCGATGGGCATTGTAAATGTGCGGAGATCGCGCAGGCTGATGGAGCAGGCAAGGGAGAGCGAGCTTTATCGGAAACTTGCCTTTACGGACGAGCTGACAGGGCTTTCCAACCGTATGGCTTTCCGAGAGGATTTGGAGAAGCGTGTTACGCAGGACAAGGCAAGCGGAGAGGAAAAAATACTGCCAACCGTTGTTTACATGTTTGATCTGAATGATCTGAAGAAGTGCAATGACACCTATGGTCATGACTATGGAGATCAGTATATTAAGATGGCGGCGGATGCCCTAAAGAAGATTTTTGCACAGGAGGGGAAGTGCTACCGAATCGGCGGGGATGAATTTTGCGCATGGGCGCCTTATACCTCCCAGGAGGAGATCGATCAAAAGCTGCAGGCATTAGAGCAGGATGTGCGGGAGATGAACGACAGAGGATTTGTGGTGACAGTCAGTATTGCTGTTGGTTATGCGATCTACCGGGAGGGTGAGGATGGCAGTGGTTTGTACAGCACGATGAAACGGGCGGATGTGATGATGTACGAGAGGAAACAGGCATACAAGAAACGTCTGAATGTGTCGAGATAGGATTCTTCTGCAACCAAATAAAACGAGGAGAAAAGTTATGAAGCGCTGGAGCGGCTTGCGGATGTTCGGGAGAAGATGAAACGGCAGGTTTCTTCATTGACGTGTCCCGCGTATAGCCGCCAGAGCTTCCGGCATGGATATGCACTGAGCAAACCGCCCGGGCCATAAGAAATCATTGTAGTAGTGGTAACACACATCTTTGGTCATGTAATCGTTATCAAAGGTAGAGTTGGCATGATCGGGCACGAGAATTTCAAAGCCCAGATCAAAAGCACTTTTGATGGTAGCATCGATGCAAAAGTTTGTCTGCAGCCCAACTACCATGATTTTGGTCTCGTTTTTCTCCGATAAGTATGCAGCTAAGCCGGTAGAACTGTGCAGTGCGCTGTTTACCGTTTTGTCAAAAATACGTTCCCTTTCTCTCGGCGCAAATTCTTCGAATATTGCAAACTCTTCGTCTCCCACGGAAAAACCGGAGCCGGGGCCATCGTCGTGTCTGACATACACAACTTCTACATTGTTCTGCCTTGCTTCTGAGATCAGCTGCAGGATATTATTTTTGAACTTTTCAAATTCATACAGCCGTTCGTCTGTAATTCCTATTTGCGTATCGATTACCAATAAAACCATTTTGTCTTTTCCTCCATATTGCGTGAGGCAGAGTTTCTATGTTTTTATGTGCATTATAATATGAGTATGCACTTCAAACTATATCATACAATGCATGATAAATTCAATGGATATCTCTGCTGTCATTGACAAAATCCATAGAAACCAGTAGAATTTTGAAAAAACATATGTATGGGAGGTCACGATATGAGTTTTCTGGATGATATGAGTAAAAAGATCACTGATGCGGGACATGCTACCGTCCAAAAGGGAAAGGAAGTAGCTGATATCGCAAAGCTTCGTTCCCAGATTTCGGAGGAGCAGAAGAAGATTCGCGAGATCTACGAGCAGATCGGAAAGCGCTACGTGGAAGAATTCGGCAATTCTCCGGCAGAGTCTTTTACAGAAGATGTGGATGCTGTGAGACTGTCACAGGACAAGATTGAGGAGTGCCAGAAAAAGATTGGGGAGATCAAGGGTGTGGTAAAATGTCCGAAGTGTGGGGCAGAGGCACCCAGCGGTTCCGCATTTTGTTCTGCGTGTGGTGCAAAAATGCCTGAGCCTGAGCCGGAGGTTGTTGATGTAGAAGAGTATGAGGAGTATGAGCTGTAACACACCAATGAAAACAATACGAGTCGTAGCGGCCATCATCTGTGACAATATGGCAGCTCCTTCCCAAATTTTTGCCACAGCCAAAGGCTATGGAGAATTTAAGGGACAGTGGGAATTTCCGGGCGGAAAGATCGAAGCCGGAGAAGCGCCGGAGGAAGCGCTGCGCAGAGAAATCAGGGAAGAGCTGGATACGGACATTGAAGTGGGAGGCTTGCTTACCACGATTGAGTATGATTATCCGGCCTTTCATCTCTCTATGGACTGTTTCTGGGCACAGGTGAAGAGCGGTGAATTGGTGCTTAAGGAGGCGGAGGCAGCCAGGTGGTTTGCAAGGAATGAATTGTATGATGTGCAGTGGCTGCCGGCGGATGTATCGCTGATAGAGATGATTGAAAAACATCTGCATGGCTCTGTATAGTTACACTAGTATAACATAAATTAAGTTGTTGATAGTTTTGATA
>CAMWMO010000102.1 GCA_947175305.1 uncultured Lachnospiraceae bacterium | reverse complement strand
ATATTTTTTTTCAAGCAGAAGACGGCAGACGATATTGCCTCTTGTCTCGTTGTCTCGGAGATGTGTATAAGATACATGTCTGATCGTTGCGATTGTCGTCTTAACCTTTTTTTCTTCGAAGCTTAAGACATTTTATCAGTCTTCCTATAATAATGTAGCCTTGGCGCATTCAAGTTACGGGAATCTGCAGGAGGGTGCGAAGAACCTTCTTCACGCATGTCTCATATCGGATCCTGAGACTGTTGAAAGCAGACTTGCGCTGGCGGATACCTGTTTTGATAAGATGAAGCAGGAGTTTATTGATTTGAGAAGTACCAGTTTTGCGGATACATCCGTATTTGATGCAATGGATGGCGATACAGAGGCAATCGATACATTGATCGTGCAATTCCGGGAGTTCAGCCGACAAAATGATATCGAAAATGCGTTTATTGTATACAGCCAGCAAATGCTTTCGTATTTTGCTGATATAAGCGCTAATGTCGTAACAATTGAGGAAGTAGAGGCCGAGAATGCAGCAGCTATGTACAATGCTTCTCAAATTACCAAATATATCTGCATCATCATATTAGTCATAGCAGGCGCTCTCAGTATTTTGCTCGGAAGAAATGTTTCCGCAATACTGTCTAAGGCGCTTAACAGCTCAACTTCTGAGCTGCAAGCGGCATCAGTACAGATGGCATCGGGTAATTTTGATGTCAGCATTCACTATACATCAGAAGATGAGCTTGGCGGTCTGGCAGATTCCATGCGAAATATGGTGGATACAACACATGCGGTTGTTTCTGATACGGGCAGGATGCTCAGCGGTTTGGCAGAGGGAGATTTTACCGTACAAACGGAAATAGAAGAGAAATATGTCGGTATTTATGAAACATTAAAAAATGCAATGCAGAATTTAAAAATCCGGCTAACTGAGACAATACTGGGTATCGGAGAGGTAGCCGATCAGGTAAATACCGGAGCTGCACAACTTGCCCAAAGCGCCCAGCAGCTTGCAGAAGGTGCCACAGAGCAGGCTGGGGCCATCGAGGAACTCACAACACAGGTTGAGAATGTGACTAATATGACAAAGGATAATGCGGAGGAAACACTGAAGGCGGCACAGAGTATAGAAACGATCGCGGACGAAGCCATGCAGGGGCAGGAAGAGGTTTACCGCTTGATTGATGCGATGGATAGAATCAACAGCACATCGAAGGAAATAGAAAATATCATCACAGATATTGAGGATATTGCGTCGCAGACGAATCTGCTTTCATTGAATGCTTCCATAGAGGCTGCAAGAGCCGGGGAAGCAGGAAAGGGATTTGCTGTTGTGGCAGACCAGATTGGAAACCTTGCTGCCAACAGCGCGCAATCTGCTGTGCGTACAAGAGAACTGATCGCTAAGGCGCTTGAGGAGGTTACAGATGGAAGCAGGATTACAATGAATACTGCTGAGGTGATGAAAAAGGTGCTGAGCTCCATGAACGGAATAAAGGAAAATGCTAAAAATTCAAGTGCAGGTTCCGAACAGCAGGCAGCAATGATGAATGAGATATTGTTAGGAATTGAGCAGATTTCCTCTGTCATACAGACTAATTCTGCTATGGCGCAGCAGACTTCGGCTACCAGCGAGGAGCTGACAAGACAGTCAGAAACTTTAAACGGTATGGTTTCTGCTTTTAAAACCGACGCTTCATAGCATGTCAGTAAAAGACAGACGGGGCGACCCGTCTGTTTTTATGCTACGCACTATACGGCGCACAATTATCAAGAAATTTATCAAAAAATGGATTATGAAATGATTGCCAGATAATGAAATATGTAGTATGATAACACCATCGAATCCAATTCATGGATTCAGCAGGATACATGGCGGGTTTCCCGCAGATTTCCACCAAGAATAAAAAAGAAACGAGCAGGCCGCATGAGGAAATAGTACTTTTGAGAAGGGAGTGATGTATTTAAAATGCGGTATTTGACAGGGGTATACTGGTGCCGTGGCAGAGTAACGGACAGGAATCAGGATTCGGTGATCCTGCAGCAGGTGTTGACCCGCCGGGGGCGGGTGCTGATGGCGGCTGTGTGCGACGGTATGGGAGGCATCTCTCAGGGAGAGACAGCCAGCGGCTATGTGGCGGAGAGCCTGCAGGAATGGTTTTACACGGAGCTTTTATATATGATCCGGGAAAAGAAGAGAAGCTGGGTGATCCGCAGGTCTTTGGACAGGCTGACCTTTCATCTGCAAAGGCAGCTGCAGCGGTATGCCGGGCGGGAGGAGATTTCGCTGGGAACCACGATGACGGTGCTTGTGATCTGGGAAAAGACGTATCTGGTGTGGCATCTGGGGGACAGTCGGGCTTATCGGCTGCGGGGAGAACGTCTGGAGCAGATCACAACAGACCATGTGCACGGTCCGGGGAAACTGACGAAATGTTTGGGGAGCTTCGGCTATTTTGTGCCGCAACATGCCATGGGCGTTCTGCGGCCGGGAGAGGCTGTGATGCTCTGCAGCGACGGGTACTGGCGTCGGGGCACGGATCAAGAAATTACGGATGTTATGAATCCGGCCGGAGTGCTACAGGAGGAGCAGATAGAGCGGCGGCTTAAAGAGATCGGCGAAGCGTGCATGAAGCGGGGAGAGCGGGATAATCTGTCGGCGGTGTATGTGAAAACCGTGAGATAGTATCCATATACTCGCAATTGGTTTACATAACGTAAAAACGAGAATAATGAAAGATTTACATAACTATGTACAAAATGTACAAAAGTGAATAGCGGGATTGGAGGAGAAAGGTGCAAGGAGAGAGACATGTGGGAAAATACAGGCTTATAGAGCCGCTGGGCGAGGGCGGCGAAGGGCGCGTTTACCTGGCAGAGGACGAGAGTCTATCCAGAAAGGTGGCGCTCAAGTGCATTCGGCAGGCGGAAAAAACAGAGGA
The DNA here is from genome assembly GCA_947175305.1 of uncultured Lachnospiraceae bacterium. Classification (GTDB taxonomy): domain Bacteria; phylum Bacillota; class Clostridia; order Lachnospirales; family Lachnospiraceae; genus UBA3282. Next base: position 3,500 of record CAMWMO010000102.1, on the reverse strand, counting down.
GGAGATCCGGCGGGAGGCGGCCTTTCTTCGGGATCTGCGTCATCCCATGTTACCGATAGTCTATGAGCTTTTTTATGAGGAAGACTGGTATCTGGCGATGGAGTACATAGAGGGGGAGAGTTTACAGTGTTACATAGAGAGCCGGGGCAGAGTGGAGGAAGCACAAGGGTGTTTATGGGCGGATGCACTTTTGGATGTGCTGTGCTATCTTCACACAAGAAAACCACCTGTTATTTATAGAGATTTAAAGCCGGACAATATTATGGTATGCCGGGACGGCACGCTGAAGCTGGTTGACTTCGGCGGAGCGGCCTTAAAGAGTTATGGGGAGAAGCGTGCGGGGAGGATGGCTGCTACGGCGGGCTATGCGGCCCCGGAGCAGTGGCCGGAAAAGGGGCAGAACCCCAGAGCGGATGAGCGCAGCGACCTCTATGCCTTTGGCAAGATCCTCTATTACATGGTGACCGGGGCGGACCCGGGTAAGCCGCCTTATACGGCGCTCTCCATCGCCCACTATGATCCGCTTTTGTCCGCCGGATTAGAACGGGTCATCAGGCGCTGCATCGAGGAGGAACCGGAGGCACGCTATCAGGTGGCAGAGGAGGTCAGAAGGGATCTGCAAAGGCGCGGTCTATGGCAGAGAAAGGGCGTTGGCGGAGGGTTTCTCAAACATGTGGAAAAGCAGGTGTATCTGACCCAGAAGGTTGGCGTGGGGCTTTAGAGATTGTTTTCTTCCCCTTTTTGGATTATAATAATCTTATGAAAAATCATAGAGAACAAACCAAGGTAATTACAATTGCAGACAGGAAGATCGGCGGCGGTAATCCCATTCTGATTCAGTCTATGACCAACACGCCCACGGAGGATGTGGCGGCTACCGTGGCACAGATTTTGCGGCTGGAACAGGCGGGATGCGAGATCATCCGCTGTACGGTGCCCAACATCGAGGCGGCATGTGCCCTTTCGGAGATCAAAAAGCAGATTCATATTCCGCTGGTGGCGGATGTCCATTTTGACTACAAGATGGCGATCGCCGCGATGGAGAACGGCGCTGACAAAATTCGCATCAATCCGGGCAACATCGGCAGCCGGGAGAAGGTGGCGGCAGTGGTTGAAGTAGCGAAAGCGCGGCAGGTTCCCATTCGCGTGGGCGTAAACAGCGGTTCCCTGGAGCGGGAACTGGTGGAGAAATATCACGGTGTGACGGCGGAGGGCATCGTGGAGAGCGCTCTGGATAAGGTGGGCATTATCGAGGACTGCGGATATGACAACCTTGTCATAAGTATCAAATCATCTGATGTGATGATGTGCGTCCGTGCCCATGAGCTGTTGGCGGAAAAGACCACTTATCCGCTGCATGTGGGGATCACGGAATCGGGGACAGTGAACAGCGGAAACATCAAGTCGGCGATCGGTCTGGGCATTATTTTAAATCAGGGCATCGGCGACACGATCAGGGTGTCTCTGACCGGCGATCCGGTGGAGGAGATCAAGTCCGCGAAGCTGATCCTGCGGACATTAGGACTCAGAAAAGGCGGTATCGAGGTGGTATCCTGCCCGACCTGCGGCAGAACGAAGATTGACCTGATCGGTCTGGCGGCGCAGGTGGAGGAGATGGTGCAGGACATTCCTCTGGATATTAAGGTGGCGGTCATGGGCTGTGCAGTGAACGGCCCCGGAGAGGCGAAGGAAGCGGATATCGGCATAGCCGGCGGCATCGGAGAAGGTCTTCTGATCAAGAAGGGCGTGATCGTAAGAAAGGTGCCGGAGCAGGAGCTGCTCAGCACACTGAGGGAGGAGCTTTTGCACTGGAATGAGTAAGTCTTTTTTTGAAGTGTTTCCCACTTTGAAACTGGATACGGGACTGAAGGATCTGTTTGAGAACGTTACGGTAGAGAAGGTGACGAGTACCAAACGGAAAGACTTTTTGCGCGTTTATATTGGTTCGGAGCATCTCATCAGCAAAGAGGATGTGTACCGGGTGGAGAAAGAAATCGGCAGGCAGTTTTTTCCGAAAATGCCCATTGTAGTCAAGTTCTATGAAAGGTTCCGCCTCTCCGGGCAGTATGACGCCGGGAAGTTGATGGACACCTATGGGGATAGCATCCGGCTGGAGCTGCAGGAGGCTTCCCCTGTGGAGTATAATCTGTTCAAACGGGCGGATATCGCCTTTGACGGAAGTAAGATGCAGCTGACGCTGGAGGACACGGTGCCCGGCAGGGAGAAGGCGGCGGAGCTGACGCGCATTCTGGAAAAAATATATAACGAGCGTTGCGGAATTCCGGTGCAGATAGAGATTTCTTATAAGGAGCGGAAAACGGGGAAATACCGGGAGGAGGACGAGCACAGGCTGGCGATGCAGGTGGCGGAGATCTCGGCCAGAGCCGGCTATGCCGTGGCTGCAAAGGCGAATGGCCTGTGGGAGAAGGAGAATCCGGAGAAGAACGGAGAGCCGGAGGGCGAACCTGTGGAGAGACCGGTAAAGCAGGAGAAGCCGGTGGAATTTGCTGCTGCGGCAGGACAGCCGAAGCGTCGGTCCGGTGACCGGGAGCGAGGCGATCAGAGGCGTCCTTTGAAGCGCTCTGACAATCCCGATGTAATCTATGGCAGAGACTTCGATGAAGAGGCCATGCCCATTGAGGATATCATCGGGGAGATGGGCGAGGTGGTCATCCGAGGGAAGGTGATCCATAAGGACAGTCGGGAGATCAAGAACGAGCGTATGATCCTGATCTATGATATCACGGACTACACGGATACCATGACGGTCAAATTCTTTGTACATAAAGAGCAGGCAAGCGAAATAACGGATGTTATGAAAGAGGGGACTTTTGTCAAGCTCAAGGGTATGACGATGATGGATAAGTTCGATCATGAGCTGACCATCGGTTCTCTGGCGGGAATCAAGAAGATCCCTGATTTCACGAACTTCAAGCGGGAGGACAGAAGCGTCAGAAAGCGCGTGGAGCTGCACTGTCATACCAAGATGAGCGATATGGACGGGGTTTCCGAGGCGAAGGATATCGTAAAACGAGCCTACCAGTGGGGACATCCCGCCATTGCCATCACCGACCACGGCGTGGTGCAGTCCTTCCCCGACGCCAATCATGTGTGGGAGGATCTCTGGAAGGCGGAGAAAAACCGCTGTAAGGAGGCGGGAGAGCCGGAGCCGGACAAGCAGGGCTTCTTTAAGGTCATCTACGGCGTGGAGGCCTATCTGGTGGATGACCTGCATGAGATCGCCACGAATGATAAGGGCCAGGATTTCGCGACGGATTTTGTGGTCTTTGATATCGAGACGACAGGGTTTTCACCGATACGGAACCGCATCATTGAGATCGGGGCGGTGAAGGTCAGCGGCGGCAAGATCGTGGACCGTTTCTCCAGCTTTGTGGATCCTCTTGTGCCCATTCCCTATGAGATTGAGAAGCTGACAGGAATAACAGATGATATGGTTATGGAGGCGGAGCAGATAGAGACGGTTCTGCCGCAGTTTCTGG
>CAMWMO010000101.1 GCA_947175305.1 uncultured Lachnospiraceae bacterium | reverse complement strand
GCGTACCAGCGGTTTAAGGAAGTGGCGGCGGATGAAGAGACGAGAAAGTATATTCGGGGCGCGGCGCTGCACTGGTATACGGGAGATCACTTTGACGCGATAGAGCTGATCCGGAAGAAATACCCTGACAAAGAAGTGTTCTTTACGGAGGGCTGTGTGGAGTACTCCCGCTTCGCGGATTCGGGTGAAGTGGAGAAGGCTGAGATGTATGCCCATGATATTCTGGGGAATCTGAATGCGGGGATCAGCGCTTCTTATGACTGGAATCTGTTCCTGGATCAAAAGGGCGGGCCTAATCATGTGGGTAATTTCTGTGCGGCTCCGATCATGTGCAATGCGGAAGACGATACTTATGAAAAGCGTCTGACTTACTATTATATAGGACATTTCAGCCGCTATATTGAGCCGGGAGCCGTAAGGATCGGTACGACGAGATACACGGATGCGGTGGAGGTGACTGCGTTTAGGAATCCAAACGGGGAAAAAGCGCTTGTTTTACTGAATAAGACGAACAGTGAGGTCCCGGTCACCATACGGGAAGAGGGGTACGGAATGGAAACGGTTATCGGGCCGCATTCTATTCAGACAATCTGCTACTAAAAAAATGATACCTTTGTAAAATTTGAGACATTATAACCAAAATAGTAGGTAGATATAATCAAGTTGATAAGATAAGAGCCAACAAAAAAGAAATGTTGGAAACAAAAAGGAGGATATTTTATGAAACTGAAAAAACTTATGGCGATAATGCTTGCCGGAACCATGGTATTTGGTTTGACGGCATGTGGCGGCGGATCAACGTCCGATAGCGGCAGCGGCAGCAGCAGTGACAGCGGCAGTGCGGCTTCCGAAGAGGCAGCAGGCGATGATGGAACAGCGGCGGCAGATGACGGAGCAGCAGGCGATACGGCATCAGCAAGCGGAGATAAACTGGTAGTCTGGACATTAGCAGCGGATCTGGAGCAGTTCGCGGAATATTATAAGGAAAAGACAGGCAATGATGTGGAGACGGTTGTAATCGAGCCGGCTAACTATGTGACTAAGGTACAGACCGCATTGAACGGCGGACAGAAAGAGCCCGATATCATCGTAGGCGAGCCTCAGATGTTGGAAGATTTCTATGATGCAGGTTATTTTGAGGATCTGAACCAGGCACCCTACAATGCGCAGGATTACGCAGATCAGATCGTGGATTATGTCTGGGATGTTGGACAGGATTCGGACGGCATTCAGAGAGCGATCTCCTATCAGATCACACCGGCAGGTATCTATTACAGAAGAGACATTGCACAGACGGTGTTCGGCACGGATGATCCTGACGAAATCGGAAAATTGTTTGCGGACTATCCGACAATTCTGGATACAGCCCAGACATTGAAGGATGCGGGATATCGGATTTTTGCATCCGATGCGGAAATCAATTACTTCTCCGGCGACTCAGCTTGGGTAATCGACGGTGTGCTGAATGTGGATGATGGAAGAAAGGAGTATCAGAATCTTTGTATTTCCCTTTACCAGGATGATTACACAGCATATGCGAACCAGTGGTCCACTCCTTGGTATCAGGCAATGGCAGGCGAGGTGCCGATCCTTTCCGCAGATATCCAGAACTATGCGGATGATTCCGTAAACGTATGGGATGCGGAGCAGTTCGCAGAGGCAACAGCCGGCATGGATAAGACAGAGGTGTTTGCATTCGGTCTGCCTTCTTGGGGCGTGCTTACCATGAGAGATAATGTGCAGGGTACTTCCGGCAAGTGGGGTGTGTGCTCCGGTCCGGCTTACGGCTTCGGCGGTGGTACTTTCATCGGTATCTCCGCACTGTCCGATAGAAAAGAGCAGGCATGGGATTTCCTGAAGTTCTGTACCCTCAATGAGGATACCGCAAACTGGTGGATCGAGAAGTCCGAGGGTGATACCGTATCTCTGATTCCTGTACTGGAGGCTCATGCAGAGGACGCAAACGAAGTTTACGGCGGACAGCAGCTCTATAAGTTCTGGCTGGAGCAGGCAGAGGGCATCGACTATTCCAAGGTTACCAGATATGACAAGTTTATCGGTGACGAGTGGGGAAGAGCGACCACAGCGATCAAGACCGGTGAGATGAACAAGGAAGAGGCATGGAACGAGTTCTATGACCAGATTGAGGCTACATATCCGGAAATCACTGTTAACAGATAATGATTGAGAGGAGGAGGGGGCAGCCAGGCGCGGCCCCCTTTGCTCTGTGAGACGGAGGGAAATATGGCAAAAACAAATGCGGGGAAAGCAAAAAAAAGGGATTTGAATCGAATAGCCTATCTGTTTGTGCTGCCTTTTGTGATCGTCTTTCTGACGTTCAACGTATATCCGGTGCTGCGCACGTTTTATTTGAGCTTTACCAACTACAAAGGTTTCGGTGATGCGACATGGGCAGGACTTGACAACTACATAAGGGTCTTTAAGGATAAATTTTTCTGGAGAGCCCTGAAAAACACCATTAAAATATGGGGTGTGAATATTATACTTCAGCTGGGATTGGCCTTTTTGCTTACGGTGATCTTCAGCGATATTAAGTACAAAATCCGTGGATTAGGGATATTTCGAGCGGTGTATTATCTGCCGAACCTGATCGCGGCGACTTCCGTGGCCTTTCTGTTTAAGACGCTGCTTGACTGGAAGTACGGCAGCTTTAATCAGCTTCTGCTGATGCTGGGGATCACGAAGGAACAGGTCAACTGGCTGGGGTCCACGGGAACGGCGCCTTATGTGATCTCGGTGATCGGCGCCTGGATGTGGTTCGGTAATTCCTTTATCATGTTGATGGCAGGTGTACAGGGTATTTCGACAGACTATTTTGAAGCGGCGGCTATCGACGGCGCCGGCAGATGGAAGGTGTTTGCAAAGATAACGCTGCCCCTGCTTCGACCGATCATGCTTTACGTTTTCGTGACTTCCCTGATCGGCGGCCTGCAGATCTTTGATCTGCCCTTCCTTATGAACGGCGTTGCGCCAAACACGGCGGGAGAGCCTTCGGGGTGTCTGCAGACAGCAGTTATGTATCTTTACAAGTTTGGCTTTGAGACGCATCAGGTTGGATACGCTTCGGCTATTGCCTACACGCTGTTCTTTATTATTCTGATCGTGTCCATCATCCAGTTTAAGACATTGGGAAGGGAGGATGACTAGTATGGCAACGAAGGTTAAAAAAGGAATTATTTATGCTTGTCTGATTCTGCTTGCAGTGATATGCTTCCTCCCGTTTATGTTGATGATGGTGAACGCTACGAGAAGCGGCGTGGAGATCACCCATTCTTTCACGCTCATTCCCAGCAATCATCTGGCTGAAAACTGGACGGCACTGTTTAAATATGTGAATCTGTTTTTGGGCTTTAAAAACAGTCTTCTGGTAGCTGTGCCGGCGACCATACTGACAGCTTATTTCTCGTCGATCACGGCGTATGCCATGGCAGTATATCGCTTTAAGGGCAATGGCTGGCTGTTTAAAATACTCGTGGTGTTTATGATGATTCCGGCACAGCTGAGTCTGATCGGTTTTTACAATCTCTGTCAGAAGCTGCATATGGTGGATTCCTATCTGCCGTTGATCATTCCCGCGATCGCGGCGCCGGGCACAGTGTTCTTCCTGCGCCAGTATGTGCAGTCCACGTTATCAAGGGCGCTGCTGGAGGCGGCAAGAATCGACGGTGCAGGGGAGCTGCATATCTTCCATAAGATAGTGCTGCCGATCATGGCGCCCGGTATCGCGACCATGTCGATCGGTTCCTTTATCGGCAACTGGAATAACTATCTGGTGCCGTTGATTTTGTTAAATACGCCGAAAAAGATGACGCTGCCGGTTATGATAAGTACACTGAATGCAGCGACGGATCTGCAGAAGAATCAGGGCGCGATATATCTGGGCGTTGCCATTTCTGTAGTACCGATCCTGATCGTGTTCTGTTTCTGCTCCAAGTACATTATCAGCAGTATATCGGCAGGAAGCGTGAAGGAATAAAAACAGAAAATAGGGGAGTTAAAAGAGATAAAAGGCAGTATTTCCTTGGCGGAGATACTGCCTTTCTTATATGAATCGGGATGGAGTAAAGCCGTTGAAATCGTATCTGAAAGGTTTTATACTATTAACAGGAATGTTTATAGACAGACGATTGTATGAACGGAAGGATAAAAATTGGTAAGAATAAACAGAAAAGGTATTCAGACAACATTTCTTTTGATTTTAATATGTCTGCTTGGGACAGGCTGTGCAGCGGACGGGGAAACGGCGGAGGAGCCGGAGCCGGTTCTATTGGAAGAAGACGCTCCGGCATGGCAGAAATACGCCGGGGAACCGGTCGGCTTTGACTGGTACATTAATTATTCATGGTTTGCGGCCGACTGGGGAGAAAATATTGTGTCCAGAAAAATTACGGAAGAGACAGGGGTAAGTCTGCGCTTTATTACACCCGGCGGGAATGAAAGCGAGAAGTTGAATGCGCTGATCGCCGCTGATTCTCTGCCGGATTTCATTACGCTTGGCTGGTGGGAACCGCAGATCAATGAAATGATAGACCGGGATATGGTCTATGCATTAAATGCGCTTGCGGATGAATATGACCCCTATTTTTATCAGGTCAGTGACGTCGATGCGGTCAGCTGGTACACGCAGGAGGATGGGAATATTTATTCCTATCCCAATTCCAGCTATAGCGCGAAGGATTTAGAGGAGCATGACAATATCGGTTCCAATCAGACTTTTTTGGTGCGGAAAGATATTTACGAGGCGATCGGAAGCCCTGACATGACGACGCCGGAGGGATTTCAGGCGGCGGTGGAGAAAGCATATGAAATGTTTCCGACGGTGGACGGGGAGGCGCTGATTCCGGTGGGCGCACATGTTTTTAACGACCAGGGCAATGTATCATTCGACAAGTATCTGATGAATTTTCTGGCGGTGCCCTTTGAGGAGAACGGCAAGGTTTACGATCGTTATACGAACGAGGATTATATCACATGGCTGAAAATGTTTCGCAGACTCGGAGAGGAAGGCCTGCTTGCCAATGACATTTTTATTGACCAGAGAACCCAGATGGAAGAAAAGCTGGAAAAGGGAAGATATTTCTGCATGATCTATCAGTCTACAGATATGGCAACGCAGCAAAAGGAACTCTATGTGAATCACCCGGACAGGATTTATCTTGCGGTGGACGGACCCAAAAATGCGGCGGGTGACGATCATACGCTCACCACCACCGGGATCAATGGATGGACAGTTACCCTGATATCAAAAAATTGTGCGAACCCGGAGCGCGCCATTGCTTTTTTGGATTATCTGCTCAGTGAGCATGGACAATTGCGCATCTGCCTCGGAGTGGAGGGAGAAACTTTTGATTATGTGGACGGGAAGCCTATCGTGAAGGAAGAGGTCAATGCAGTTTTAAACTCCGACCGTGCAGAATATGACAGATTGTACGGTGCGGACGATACTTATTGGATGCTGCAGGATGAGGTGATGCAGCTGCAGTGGAAACAGGAGACGGCGGAGCCTCTCAAGCAGGTTTCGGAATGGTCTTATCCGTATGCGGTTTATAACGGACAATATGATTCCTTTTTTCCCTATGGCTCAAAAGAGGCTTTTGCGGAGAACAAAATAGTAGCGGCGTGGAGTGAAACACTGCCAGCACTTCTGCTGGCGGAGTCGGAGGAGCGTTTTGACGAAATATTTGCCCGTTTTTTGGAACAGAGAGAAGCTTATGGCTTTGAGGAAGTGCAGGAGACGAAGACGGAACTGATGGAGAAGGCAAAAGAAAAGCTGGGAATGCAGTAAATGATGAAAACCGATTGGATGAAAAAGTTAAACGGATTAAAACTGAACGGGAAGTTTACGCTGGTTATTGTTTTCCTTGTCATTTTGCCGATTTCCGTGATGGCAGGCGTTTTGTTCTACAATATGGAAAAGAACGTTATCAGTGAAAAACGAAATTACATGCAGTATATGATGGAGCGCAGTCAGGATACATTATTAGAGAATATTGATTCTGTCAATATGACGACGCAGTTCTTTTTGAATGATGAACCTTTGCTGCAGATGCTTCGCCAAACGGCGGACCAGGAGCAAATAGAGACGGAGGAACTGATGACGTTTTATCACTCAGACATTGCTGCGCTGGAGCGGCTTGTCTATAACAACACACTGTTGTATGGTGTGCGCGTCTATGCGGTCAATGACAATGTGCAGGAAATGATGCCCATTTTATACGGCAGTTCCCGTATGAATAAAATGGACTGGGCGGCTGAGCCGGATTATACGGGATGGCACTATAACTATTCCGACAGGTTGTTTGATAATCGGGAGGGACAGAAAATTGCCGGCCTTGTAACGAATGTGGAAGATTATGAGGCCGGACTGATCGGTGTGATCGAAACGACAGTCGCAATAGAGGATATTTTCCCCTCCCTGTACGAGACGGTCGAGGACGAGT
>CAMWMO010000100.1 GCA_947175305.1 uncultured Lachnospiraceae bacterium | reverse complement strand
ATCAGCGAGCTCTCCAACAGATCGACCTTCTTCTGAATCCGATAATTTTCCTCTGCGTACGCATTCGCCCGCATGCCATTCTCCCTACGAATATCCGGCTCCTGATATGCCTTTACCATCAATTTTCTCAATTTCTCTTTGTCATCGAACAATAGAACTCCCGGAATCTGCGATACATGTCCTACATCTGTTGACAAAATCAGCAGCCCGCCTGCTGCCGCCTCGCAAAGTGAAATAGACATTGCTTCCCAGCTGCTGGCAGACACATATATATCCGCGTCCCGATATATCTCCAATACCTCTTTTCTTGGCAACCCTGCCCATAACTCTATTTTCCCACGAAAATTACCATTCGTTTCCATGCTTTTCTTTTTTTGAACCAATCCTTGATAATATTCATTTTCCCTGGATCCGATCAGGATCAGCTTCGTTCCCGGAAGATTGGCCTCATAAAAGGCTTCAAGAATCATCTTCTGATTCTTGCGCTCTTCATAAGTGGAAACATTAATGAATACAATATCCTTGCTGCCATTGATCAAATACGCTTTCCGTTCAAAGAAAAAATCTTCCGTGGCATTCTCTAAGACCATCCCATTCTTCAAGCCCGCCTGCCGCATATGCCGATACAATTCCTCACCCTGAAAGAGATAGGATACAAGGTCAAACCGTGCCATATCCCCGGGAAGGTTTTTCTGATATTTTCCCCAATACCGTTCATAATTTACTTTGATCAAATCCGCTGCAATCTGCCTTCTAAAACGTACCTGCTTTAACTGCTCCCACACATGATATTCTCTCAAACAGGAAGATCCATGTGTCATTAACATTTTCTTTCCCGGCAGCTTAGCTAACTCACCTTTGAACCAGTCATATCCCCAATGCTGAATCCGGACTATGATCAGGACATCCGGCTGATAGTGCAGGATGCTGTCCCGCACACGCCTTTTTTCTCCCTGATACCGGCAGGTATACTGATTGCGTTTGGCATGAATGCGCTCTATCTTAACGCCGTTATGTTCCTCCGCCTCACTGTAATTCTTGCGGGTGGCGATCACAAACACTTCATGCTTCTTTGCCAATCCCTCTGCCAGATATTGTGTCACCTGTGACACGCCATCCTGTGCCGGCCAATAAGAGCTCGCCAAGAACATTATCCTCATGCCCGTTTCCTCCCGCTCTACACACCAATCCCAAAAATCTCTGCCGTTACCTTCTCCCACTCGCCTCTGTCCCGCAGCATGTGTTCGATGATATCCCGCACCGCGCCATAACCGCCTTTGACGGTGGACACATAATCCGCTCTGGCTTTCACCTCCGCGCAGGCGTCCTCCGGGCACCCGACAAAGCTGCACAATCCCATCGCCGGAAGGTCATTGAGATCGTCTCCCAGATATCCCAGCTCTTCCCTGACGATATGGCGCTCTTCCATAAACTTTGTCAGATAGGTGACCTTGTCCTTGCAGTTCTGCACCAGATAGTCCACCTTCATCTCCGTCATCCGGCGGGTGGTGGCAGCGCACTCTCTTCCGGTCAGCACCATGATCTGTATGCCTGCACTGTGCGCCGCGAAGAATCCCGCCGCATCCTTCGTGCAGAATTTCTTCAGTTCATTGCCGTGCTCATCGTAAAAGATTCCCGCATCTGTCATAGTGCCGTCCACATCGATGACCAGATATTTTATCCTTGTCCAATCACTCATTCTCTCTCCATTCCGAAGCGTTCTATATCATATCATGATAGAGCGACTTTGTCAGATACTGAATATTCATCTGCTTTTCCATCTGCTCCATCCGCTCTCTGATCTTCTTGTTCTCCTCGTCGCCCTTGATGTGCTGGCTCGCCATGTAATCGGCCACATAGTTGGTCCTGACATCGGAGCGATAGCCGTCGAATCCCGCCAGGGCCACACTCGACACTTCCAGCTTCTTTAGCAGTCGCAGCAACATGATCACGCTGTTGTCGGAAGGTCCTGATTCGCCGAAATGCAGATCCATATAATTGACCGCACAGGGCTTCTGTTCCTCGGGCCTGTCTTCCCCACACATCTCCAGCAGGTTGGAGGTGACGATCAGCTTCGGGATCTTCTTTTTCGCAAATATCATCTCTAACCGCATGGCATTGCAGCAGAACACATAATCCGCCTCATAGGTATCCGGCACAAAATTGGCGGAGATGACTACCGGCTTCTCCTGCGCAATATAGCGTTCAACTTTCTCCCGCTCGCTCAGAATACTCGATCCCGGCGCCAGGATCAGACACTGCTTTCCCGCCAGCTGCTGTACAAGTGTCGCAAGCGTCTGTGTGTCATCGATCGCTTTATTCTGGAAATCCTGATACAATCCTTCAATATATGCCTCATCGTAGGCAGTCTTCTTGTTATCCTCTATGCTTCCCAGAATCTGATTGATCTGCTTCGCCCGAAGTCTGCCTTTATCCAGCAGAAATTCCGCATAGTTGCGGTGAAGATTGTACTTCGCTGAGATGGAATAAGCAGTATTGTAACCCCATGGTTCTATCTGCTTCAGCTGCGCGATATGATCATCAATGCCGTCCAGTACCGGATTGACGTCATAGTGTCCCGACTGGTTTTTATTCATATAGTCCATGATCAGCTCCATGCACAGATTGCCCGGAGAACGCCCCATTCCCAACATGGACGCATCAATCACGCAGTCTCTGTCACTGGCCTTCATATTGATAAATTCCTGTGCCAGCGAGTAGGACAACGCCAGATTCTCGTGCAGATGCAGTCCGATCACGATATCCTTGCTCAGATTGTGCTCGATCAGCGAATAGATCCGCTGCAGATCATCCTTCATCATAGAACCGAAGGTATCCACGATGGAAAAGGCATAGGGATGGATCTCATTCACCTTCTGCAGAAGCCGCAGGATCATCTCATCCGAATACCCCATGATATTGATGGGATTGGCAAACACCTTGTAGCCCTTCTCCATGACCTTGCGGATATAGGCAAGCCCCTCATCGATATCATAATCATGGAAGGTCACGCGCATCGCATCTATCGTTTTGCCGTCATAAGGCTCCAGCTTATCGACGCTGTACTTGTTGTGCAGCGACATCGCGGTGAACTTCGTATTGCCGCGATTCTCAGGAAGGATCTTCGCGATCTCGGCACAGTTGTTAAAGAGAGACTTGCCCGGTTCATATACGCAGTCTCTCAAAAACCCCACTTCGATATAGTCCACGCCGGACTCTATTAACTTGGACAGGATCTCCCGGATCGTATACTCACCGAAATCCCAGTCATTGATGTACCCTCCGTCACGGAGGGTGCAGTCTAATAATTTGATCTCTGACATAAAACTCCTCTTTACACTGTCGGATTCGGATCCTTCATGGCATACAGAGCCTTCGCCATCTCATAATCATAGACGTCGTCGATATCCGCAGCCTCACGCTTGTTGATCACAAGCTGATAATATTTAGGACCATAATTATAATGCCACTCACGCACCTTCTCGGTAGGCGCCAGATCGATGCCGTTGGTAAAGTGATACATCATCGGCAGCTGCTCAGAATTCTTATGCTCCAGCCCCATCTTGAAATTCAGAGGCCCGTTGTCGTCCATCAGATAGGTCTGATAGGGTGATACCGTGATCAAGGAATCGTATCCTTCCTTCAGCTTCTCGAAATATACCTTGATGGCCTTCTCATACAGATAAGGCTCCACACAGGGGGAAGTAGCGCATGCGTACAGAAGATGATCACCCTCGATGGTATCGCAGAGATACTCCAAGAACATGCCAAAGGGTACAGACTCATTTGCGTACTGCTCGGGCCGCTTGATAGCTTTCACGCCGCACTTTTCTCCGATGGCGAGCATCTCGTCCGAGTCAGAAGACACGATGATCTCATGGAGTCCTTTTACCTGCTTCAGCTGCTCGATCTTATGCTGCAACAGGTTGGAATCTCCAAAGGGTAAAATATTCTTGTTAGGCAGTCTGGAACTGTTGCCCTTTACCGGTACTACTGCTGTGATCTTGTCACTCATTCTCTTTTCCTCCGTTCTGTGGACATCCTGCACCACTGTTATTCAAATTTATCACTTTAATTCAACTGCGCCGCGATCTTATTCACAATAGCCGCAATCTCCTGATCGCTTGTACTCTCGATCGCAAATCGCTCATGCGCCTTCGCTTTCTTCCTGCGCAGTTCCCGCTGTTTCACGATCCACTTGTTATGGCAGTTCTCGTCCGCAAGCACTCTCCGGTATTTCTCATAGAACCAATCCTGCCTCTGGAGCATCTTCTGCACCTTGATGCTGACGGGCTGTTTTCTCCTGTAGGACTTAAGCTGCTCCTTTGTCAGCGCATAGGAAGGATCCTTCAACACTTCCTCCGCCATATCTGCAAATTTCACATAGCTGGGCACATCGTCCACCAGATAAATATCATTGATTTCCTCCCGTGCGATCGGAAATGCGCCGCCCTCCCCGATCACCGAGCGGTAAAACTGGTCATAATCCCTGATCTTCTCTCCCTTGCTGATCAGCTTCAACTCGAAACCATCTGTGACCTCATAGGGAAAGAGCAGATAGCACATCTTGCCGCCGAAGAATGCCTCCACGATCGTAGTGCTGTTTCCCGTGTAAATAATATCACTTGTCAGGATCCACTGCTTGACGGAGCGCTCACTGATCACCCTGAAATTCGGACACCTCTCTGCCACCTCCGACATATGTTTCCCGATATGTCCCGGGTGCGGGCGGTAGATGACCACAATATCGTCCCTGCTGTTGCACAGCTTCTCCATCCACTCCAGGATCGTCTTCTCAGACTTCATCATAAAAGCATAATAATCCCGCCAGTCCTCGCCATGCTTCTTACACATGCCGGCGATATACGACTCCGACAGGTTGTCCGCATAGAAAGGAGACGCGAACAGAAGCACCTTCTTGTCCATCGGCAGATCATACTGTGGGAAAAGCTCTTCGCGGCTCAAATAGTATCCCTTGAGTTGATCCCGCAAAAAATCCATGCCCACATGCCCGACCACCTTGATATTGCGCTCGTCCATGTGTGCCGCTTTAAGCAGTCTTCTCTTGTTCGCCTCGCCCCAGGAAACTCTGACCACTTCTCTGCCGATCCCGGTATAATTCTTGAATACGCCCGCCCGCTCGTCCTTCGGATAGACGATATTCTCCCACTGCATGTCGATCACTTTGTCAAAGGCAACGAAATCTTTGGTGTGCCATTCCAGCGAAGCATTCTGATAGCACGCCATCGTCGTGACCACCTTCGCGTGATAGATCGGTTTGACCGCCTCCAGCGCTTCTTCGTCCTCGATGTGCTTAATGACGACTTTATAGCCTCTTCTCTCCAATTCATACTTGATAAGGCACAGGTTCTCCAGCTCTCTCACCTTGTGCTCATAAATCATGAGAAAATCTACTTCTTCTGGTTGTCTCTTCATCCCGCTGCTCCTTCATTTTCAAAGAAAAGGTGAATAGCGCTTAACACGGTAAGCGCCAGACACTTATCCGTAAAGCTGCTGCTTTTATACATGTCTGTTATATCTTGGCGTAGTTGTTCATCGAGTAAACCGTTTCCTATCCTCTTCTCGAACATATCCTGCAGATACCGCTGTACCTCCATGTTCTGTTCATACCAATAATCCATCGGATTCATGGAGTCCCTGTTCGGTATGTGTAAAAGGCGACAGCCGTACTGTGTGATAAGCTTTTGCGTCGTCTTGACTTTTCTGATCGGAACATGACTATGTTTCGGCTTTACTCCACCCCATTTTTCCCAGCCATACTCTGCTGCCTTCGGATACTTCGCGGCAATCCATTTGAGGTAAATATATCTTCTGTCTCTGTATTCAAAAGGCAGACGAAATACCATGTTCAAGAAATCCACATCCTGAAATGGTGCTGCCGTCTCCACATAATGCTGTCTGATCAAATAGGACGACTGTGTCCCCAACAGCCCTCTTGTATATGTCACAAAGGACTCCTGCGTGGGATGTTTCGCAAGAATCTCTTCTCCGAAATCATAGGACAGTCTGTTGGAGTATTGGTTATATCCGTATTTAGGCTTCGCATAATTTAACGCTTTATCTTTATAATAGCTGGCGAGGGTAGCGCCCCCCTGCATCCCCGTGTGCTCCAATCCGAACTGATTCGTATTCAACGCGAAGAGCAGCCTGTTGCCGCCTGTGATTCCCAGACAAATGGAGGCTCCATTGTTTCTGCAGGTCATCTCATCAATGTCATACATCCACCTGATATCATCCAACGATTTATAGATAAATTCATGTCCTAAATCTCTGGCGATCCGCCCCGCTATCTTCTGGTCAACATACTCTAATCTGCTGTATGTTACATTCACCTGATCCGTATAGCCAAGTTCATGCGCCACCCAGGATACCATTCTGCTGTCAATACCCTGTCTCTAATACACAACTCCGAGCCCACGAGACAAGAGGCAATCGGGTATT
>CAMWMO010000099.1 GCA_947175305.1 uncultured Lachnospiraceae bacterium | reverse complement strand
CGGATCGGCATATTCATAACAAAGGCTGTCTTCTCTATAATCTTATCACCCACCAGAAGAATCTGTGGCAAAACAAACATGGTCACAAAAATGGAGATCGTAGTTCCCCTTCCCAGACATTTTCCGATACCGAAGATTGCCGCGTTGGAAGTCAGCTTACCGATCAGGAAGCCGGCCACCACCATCATGGTTCCCGAGGTGATGATCGTCGGGAATGCCTGGTTCATGGAATCTATAATGGACTGTCTCCTGCCGTTTGTCTCACGCAGCTCCATATAACGTCCTGCAATGACAATGGCATAGTCGATATTAGCGCCCATCTGAATCGAGCTGACGATCAGGTAGGACATGAAGAAAATATTATCGTGCTGCAACGCGGGGACCGAGAAGTTGAGCCAGATACAGCCCTGAATCACCGCGATCAGAAGCACCGGCATACCTGCCGACTTAAAGGTAAACAAAAGCACCACCAGCACGGCCAGAATAGACACCACATTGTTTACCAGATTATCCCTGCCGAAAGTCTTTTGCAGATCATACTGGCTCACCGACTCGCCGCAGACCAGTACCTTCCCGTCCGGATAATACTTCTCTGCAATCTCGTGCATCCTGTCAATGAAAGCGAAAGTCTCCTCGCTTTCCTCGGGAAGCGTCAGGAAAACCAGCATACGGCTGTAATTCTCTCCCTGCAGCTGATTCTTCGCAAAATTCATGGCATCATAGGCATCATCCAATGTATCCTGCAGCTCATCATCCAGCGTGACGTAGCCCTCCTCCACCTCATCGTGGACGAACATAAACATATCAATCAGAGACACTTTGTATTCGGAAAGGCCGTTGACCACCTTCGCGTAATCCTCATCATTCACAGCGTAGGCCGCATACACCAGCTCCGCAACCTCATAGTCCAGATCGATCAGCTCCGAAAACTGCCGAGGCGTCAATCTATCTGTCAGGCAATAGTCGTCAAGCGCTTCGATATTGGCGAGTCCCTGGGTGTAGTCCACTTCCGGACATGCCTCCAGCTCCGCTAACAGCTTCGCCTCCTTTTCATAATCTCCTGCAGGCACGATAAGCGCCACCATATTGCTGGCGCCGAAATTATCCGTCTGCATCTCCTCTGTCTTTTGAATGCTGTTCTGGATCGGCGGCGTGATCGTACTGTCACCGAACACATAGGGACATTTACTGGAAACCGTGTATGCTCCCACAATGACAAGCACAAAAAGCGGCGCTACAATAAATCGCGTCGCATAGTCAAACTTTCCCACAAAGGGAATGTCCGGCACAAAGTTCTTATGCTTGGTGGTATCCATAAGCTTGGAGAACAGCATGATCACACCGGGCATCAGTAAAAATACGGAGCCCAGCGCTAAAAAGATGGATTTGATCAGACACACCGACAGATCCGGCCCCATCTTATACTGCATAAAGCCCATGGCGATCAGACCGCCTATGGTAGTAAGGGAGCTGCCGCAGATCTCCGGGATCGCCTTGCTCAAAGCGATGATAATCGCCTCTCTTGATTCCAGATTAGCATGCTCCTCCTTATATCTGTTTAACAGGATAATGGCATAGTCCACCGACAGAGCCAGCTGCAGCACCACCGTGACGGAGTTGGACACAAAAGAGATGGTTCCAAAAATAAAGTTCGTTCCCATCTGTAAAATAGCTGCTGCCACGAAGGTGATCAAAAGCACGGGCACCTCCGCATACGCCTGAGACGTAAGCAAAAGCACCGTCACTACCACGATCGCCACCAGCACAACGATGACATTCATTTCGTTGGCAATCAGCTCCGCCTCAATATCTCCCAACGTGGTGGAGAGATAATAATCGTAACCGTCAAGCTCCTCCTTGACCCGATCCAGCACCTCCAGACACTGGTCGTCCTTCTCATCATAGTCGAAGGTAACATTATAATAGGAAGAACCATTATAATAATGCTCCTCCGAGTCGTCAAAATCCACCATGAAAACGCCCGGCATAAATTCCAAATCCCTGTAGATGGATTCCGCCTGTTCATAGGACACATTGGCAACCATCACATCACAGGTCCCGTATGTAATGAACTCCTGTTCCATCAGATCCAGGCCTTGCTTCGTCTCCGTAGAATCCGGAAGGTAATGGGACATAGAGTTCTCCACATTGACCCAATTCCTTGACACGGCAGAAAAAATGATCAGGATTCCAAACACAAGGAAAAACAGATTGCGCTTATCCACAATGAATCCGCAGATCTTAAGCATCACCTGGCTGCCGCCCTTTTTTTCGTTCTGCTCCTTATCCATGCTATACCACCTCTTTCATTTCAAGAGGCAATATAGCATTCAGGTTATGCTTTGTCAATTCTACATAGGGCCGTATCTTTACATTTAGCCTAAATTGTAAAGAATTGCAATGCAATTCTTTCGGACTGTAGACAAAACGCTCCAATTATTGGAGCGTTCTTTTTTAAGAGTGTTATATGACTGTCTTTACTTTATATTTGTGTCTCAAAGGTTTCATCGTCCAATCATTAAAATCCACTTTCTTATCATTTTGTAATCTTCCTAAAACAATACCCGGATCACGATCGATTGTGTTTGCAAATTGTCTGATTGATTGTAAATCGAATTGCGCACACTCAATAAATTTTTGATATTGTTCACTCGGAATTAAACTATCTTCCGCAAATTTGTTTGCGGCATCTTCTTGGGCACCAGTTTCCTTTTCAAATGAAATCCCATAATCACCATTGATAATATGACCTATCTCATGAAATAAGGTGAACCAAAACGAATCTGCATTAAGTCTTCTGTCATTTACCATCAGCATTATATTATCACCAACTTTTTTTGTTGCTCCATTCGTTTTTGATCCCGCGATATTTGGCAATATTACAAATATTACACCAGCTTCCCAAAAAGCTTTTTTAATCAACGGATAAAATTCTTCATGATTTTTTGTCAGTGTTAATGCATACTTTGCTGCTTCTTCAAATTTCTTTTTATTAAACTTAGGTGCATTTACCTCTAAAGCCTTATTTGTTGCAATCTGAACCATTACATTCGCTTTAATTGTACTCGCTTCTGTGAGGTCTTCTGTCGAACTTCTAAAGCTAACCGCCATATCTCTTTTACTTAATACAGTAAGAGTTGCAACATTAAGAAATTTTCTAATTTCCTCTATTTGTTCATCTTTCTTTCGTGGCAGATCTGGTAATCCATAGTTATCCCTAAAGAATTTATAGTCAAAATATTCAAACACCTTTCGTTCTTCAGCAAGCTCTCTTTCCGACCTAAATTCTGCTATCAATGCATCGTATGCATTTTGAAGATTCAACCAGTAGTTCACACTTGTTCCTATCATTCTAGATAATTTCATCGCTATGTCAATTGATAAACTCTGTTCTCCCCTTATCAAAAGACTTAAATTTTTCGGTGTTGTATCAAGTCTTTTTGCAAAATCTTCTTGAGTTAATCCACTTTCCTCAACAATTTCTTTTATATAATATCCCGGGTGAAATGCAATTGTATCATTATACTCTATATAGTTACTCATAATGTTTGCTCACCTCCGCAATCTCCACAATTTTTACCTTATCTGATATCTCATCAATATTACAGGGATTATACGGCTCTCTATTCTCATTTAATGGCTGTAGAATAATTCTCCACGAATCCCTTATTGATTTGACATCAATAGCAAAAAAGCCTTCCAAATTTCTTCCCTTTTTATTTTTTAAACTGTGAAACCTGAAGGTCGATTGAACTATAATATCTTTAATATTTTCTGCGCTCTCAAGCGCATTTATTCTGGCTAACAAACTTCGAGTAAGCGCCATATCTCCACCAAATAACTTATTTGCCGCCTTCACACTTGTGCACTGTGATTTAACCTTTTCAGATGAGTACTCAAGTTCCAAATCCTCCCTCCTTCTATTTTAAATTACCCATCGGGTAATTTAACTCTATCATCTTACTATATGTTTGTCAACCTCCGTTGCTCCGTCAGTTCTTCTATTTTCCCCTTATAAAACTTTTCTCAAAATTAATATGGCAGGAAATTTTTCCCGCTTACGGTAATCAAAAGAATTTTCGCCCTAATCAATGCCCCTCTATATTGTCCGGAAAGGGAGCGGATGTCACCTGATAAAATGTGTACGAACCATCGTCCGTTTTATTCACCGAGCAGCCATCCTTATCAAAATCGTAAGACTCCGACATCGCTCCTATGATCTCGCTTTCCGTCATCGCCGTGGAAAAGGTTATCTCAGATACGCAGTCCACATGATTTCCATTTCCGGTGTTCCCAGTTTCAGAATGAACGTCAAGGATTTCCAGATCTGAAATCTTATCCGTTAGATCTGCTTGCAGCTTCTCTGTCTGCCGGTCTGTCGCCGCATGATTCGCATACATACCGAACAATTCGAATATGATAAAACCTGCTATCAATATAAACGGCAAAAATAAAGCCGCTATGCCAATCCGCTTTAATCCTTTCATATCTATCTCCAAATTTGCGTTTTATTTACCCTTTCAACAGCTCGACCACCGCATCATACTTCTCATACCGATGAGGAAATGTACAGTTGGTGCAGTCCTTGATTCTTCTGCCATCTCTCTCAATAAAGCGGGGACTGCCCGGGCAATGCTCCCGCAAATACAGCGGACAATAGCAAAACAGGCAGTTGAAACCATCCAATCCCTCATGACAGGGAAAATATTTACAATCTCTGTTCTCAAAAAAACGATACGAATTTTCCATATGACTCCTATTTCAGTTCTCCCTTATATCTGTCCGCTTTTTCAACAAAGCTTTTTGCAAACGCCGGATTGGAGGGATAATACAAATGCGGAAATCCCCAAAAATGCTTTTCATCCTCTATCATACAGGAATATGCTCGTCCTGTCACGGGCTTCACGGCGATTGCATCCTCTCCGTTACCGGTACTGTCATAGTAGTGAAACTCATGCCCTTTGATCATTTCCCCCTCCGGCAGAAAATGACTTTGCCTTTCCTGCACTTCTATGTAACCGAAGCGCACCAGCTTGCCGGTATCGTAACAGGTCGCCGGAAGAATTCCCGCCATCTCATGACGAATGCCCTCCCTATCAATGATCGCAGAATGCAGATACATAAAACCGCCACACTCCGCCACGACAGGCATTCCGTTTTCCACGGCACTCCGAACTGCCGTGCGCATCTTATGATTTTCACTGAGCCCTTTTGCATACAGTTCCGGATAACCGCCTCCGAGATAAAGTGCATGACACTTCTCCGGCAATTTTGAATCCCGCAAAGGCGAAAAATAAGCGATTTCAGCGCCATTTTCCTCCAATAGAGAAAGATTATCCGTATAATAGAAGCAAAATGCTTCATCTTTTGCCACAGCAATCACGGGTTTGTCCGCTTTTCCTGTGATTTCCGCTGTTTTCTCTTCTCTATCTTCCTGTAACTCTCCCGCTCTTTCCGCAATCTCCATTATTTTCTCTGTGGAGACTGTTTTTTGCACTCCTTCTGCTGCTGTCTGTAGCCTCTCTTTGACGTTATGCAATTCATCCGGCATCATAAGACCTAAATGCCTGCTTTCAATCCGCAGCTCCTCTTTTTCCGGCAGATAACCCAGTACCTGAACCTTTAGTTCTTCCTCGATCAATGGCTTGATCGTTTCATAATATCCCTTTGAAATTCTGTTGAGCAGCACCCCACGAATCAAATGGGCCTGGTCATAATCAAGAAATCCTGCAATCATGGATATGACCGAGCGCCCCATCCCCTTCGCATCTACGACCAACACAATCGGTGTCCCTGTGACTTTTGCCAGATGATAGGAAGATCCCGCTTCCCTAATGCCGCCCAGGCCGTCATACAATCCCATAACACCTTCTAAAACCGCGAAATCCTTTCCAACAACGCCCTTCAAAAAAAGCCGTCTCGTCTGCTCCTCCCCGGTAAAAAAAGTATCCAGATTTTTAGATGGAATCCCTATTACCTTTTCATGAAACATTGGGTCTATATAGTCAGGACCACATTTAAAGGATGCCACCTGATATCCGTCATTTTTCAGTATTTGAAGTAAAGCGCAGGTGATCACCGTCTTTCCGCTCCCGCTCTTTGGTGCGGCTATCATAAGTCTCTTTATTCTCATCTTTAAACCATACCTCTTTTTATATATTGATAGAAGCAATCACATTTACTTTACTCACAGAAATTAAAGGCACAGATCCAAACCGGATTCTCAGCCCGCATCAAATGATAGTTCCCTGCTTTTTCGGCCCGGGTCACCTGCAGCTGTACTACTTCCTCCTCGGCAATCTTTTCGGTTGACATAACTTCTTTTGCCTCGCAGATCGTCTCCAGCGTGACCGCATTGATAACGACCCGCATCCTGGGATTAATCTGCCGCAGCGCTGCCAGTATTTCTTTTAATCTGCCGCCGCTTCCTCCCACAAAGGCATGGGTCGCCACGGGAAGATCCGCCAGCCCTTCGGGTGCCGCCGCCTCTATC
>CAMWMO010000098.1 GCA_947175305.1 uncultured Lachnospiraceae bacterium | reverse complement strand
CCTTTTCATTTACCACTTCCGTCTCTTCCGCCAGACTCACCGCCCCCTTGGCCATCTCCTCGACAGCCTGATTGGTGTTATGTATGTTGGTAGTGATATCGCCGAATTTATTGCTGAAATCTTCACTGCTCTTTTTCATCTGTACACTGGCATTGCTCACCTCACCGATCATGCCGGCCAGAGAGAGTTTCACCTGATTCAGAGACTGTGCGATCTTTCCGATCTCATCAGTGCGGTTGACCAGTTTCGGATCGATCTCAAAGGAGAGATCTCCCTCCTCGATCTTACGTAGATTGAGCTCCACTTTTCTGATCCCTCCTGCCAGGCGTCTGCCGCAGATCACAGATATCACCATCACCACTATCAGTATGCCCACGATACCCGCGCCAAAGGCAGCCAGCATCTGCTGAAACTGCGTCTTGATCTCCTGCTCCTTCGCCTCTACCTCCACCATCATATCATCGATGTAGTTACCTGTCGTAATAACCCAGTTCCAGGGTGCAAACTTCTCAGAATAGGCAAGCTTCGGCGCAACCGTCACACCGTCAGCCTTCGTAAAATAAAACTGATTGTAGCCGCCGCCAGCCTCCGCTGACTTCATAATATTCTGGATGATCTTGACACCGTTCTGGTCTGTCAGATCGTAGCGGTTATTCCCTTCCTGCTCCGGCAGGATCGGGTGCATCACCAAATTGTAATCCGTATCATCGATCCACATATAGCCCGAACCGTCATCGCGATACCGCATACCGCGGATATCTTCCTTCGCCAGTTCCTTCGCCTCTTCTTCCGTCAGCTCTCCCGCCTGACTGCGGTCATAGTAAGCCTGAACAATAGACACTGCCGCCTGAATTTCCGATTTGATCTCAAGGCTGTAGCCCTCACTCATAGTCTCCTCATAAGTCTGTAAATTCTGGTTCATGGATTTGCGCAAAAAGGAAATGCCAAGCGCCCCAAGAACGATTGCAGTTGCGGCTATCATGGCAAATATCAACAATACCAGGACAGTCGCAATACTGCTGGATCTTTTAGATGTACTTTTCTCACTCATTTTGTATTACCCCCATGTAAATTATAAACAACTATATTATACTCCCTTTTCATACTTTTTCCAATCTATATCTCCTATTTCCCTTACAGGCAGAATTTATAGGCAAGCCAAAAAACTCTCCTGCATAGAGAGAGTTTTTGGCAATCTTCACATCTTCTATTTTCGTCCTTTCGTTCCCAGAAATGTGGGATCACTCTGGTACTCCCGAAATTTCCGTTCAATCTCTTCCTCCGGAAGTACACAGTGATAAATCTCCAGTCCGGCCACCTTGCCGTGGAAAGATTTCTGATATTCGTCCCCGCCTATGATCACCCGATCAGGCACCTTCAGATTCGGCGCCTGATCCTTGCTGCCGATCAGCATACCATTAAAGTAAAGTCTCACCAATCCCGTGATCACATCACAGGATACGCACATATAGGCCCACTCTCCGGGCACCGCATGACGACCAAAAATATCAAACCATTCATTTACTTCCCGATCATCCTTCATACGGAACACACAACTGCAGATCGCATCCGAGGGCACCAGACTTAAGAATCCGTCCAGATAGGTGATATAGACCACACTCGTCCATGACTGCATTTCCGCCGTGTTGACCCACAGACAAATGGTATAACTCTCGCTGTACATGACAGTCTTCGGCAGGCTGACTATATTTTCCCCCACCTTGCCTCCCGGGAAGGAAAGCGCCATCTGACCCGCTACCACACCGGTATCATAGGTGATCCCTTCTCCCAGAATCTGCCCCTCGTTCTTTCCATCCGCGTCCTTAAGATGATGCTCAAAGGAATAAACCGTTGGAATCCGGTTGCTGACAAAGAAATACCGGTCGTGATACATCTCATAGAACGTTTCCGGCAGCTGCGGTTTCCCGTAAAAATCCCCCACCCCGAGCTGCGCCCCAAAATTAGCCAGCGCACCCGCCTGTGTGGTATTCTCAATCCCCTGGGCCACGATCATAAAACACAGATCGCGGCCCAGCCCGATCACGTTGCGAAGCAATAAAAGCGGTCGCTTGCCGTTGCCCCTCTCAGAACGTAAAAGCCTTGGATCCAACTTCAAAATATTCGCCGGAACATGCTGTAACACCTTAAAGGAAGAAGCGGAACCAAAGTTGTCAATGGCAATCTCAAACCCCATTTCGGACAGGGTTTCTACCGCATAGACGATCTTCTCACTGCGTCCGAGAAAACTTTCCTCCTCAATACAGAACTTGATCTCCTCCGGTCTGACCTGATAATTCTCCAGGCACTCTCTGATATGCTGCAATCCGTCGCTGCGTAAAATCGTTCTGGCGGAGATGCGGACATAAATCTGAAGCGTCTCAAAGACCGTATTCTTCCATCGCTGTTTCCATTGACAGATCTGTTCAAAAACCATCTTATCTAATTTGGTGATCACACCGTACTGCTCCAGCACAGGGCCAAAGGTCTCCTCATCCAATACATCCTTCCCCGGAAAATGCCAGTACAGAGCAGCCTTTGCCGCGTACACATCCGAGTTCTGCAGATAGACCATGGGCTGAAAGCGCAGTTCAAATTCCTCCTCCCGAAAGGAAGTGAGCGCTCTGTCCTTCATCGCCCTCTGTTCATCAAGTTCCTTCCGTATGATCTCATAGTTTACATAACTTCCTTTTCCGTTTTTCTTGACATAGTACATTGCCTCATCGGCCTGATCCAGAATCACAGACAGATTTTCCGAGATATTCTGATCACAGACAAGCCCGATGCTGAACGAGAGGACATCTTTCAGAGACTCGTCAAACTCTTCCCGCAGTCTATGCTGTAACAGTTCGAGTTTCTCCTCCATCCCCTCGCTGCACACTTTTGCATCGCAGAGTACCACAAACTCATCGCCGCCTAACCGCACCACAAGCTGTCCCGGAAAAACCTTCTGAAGGAGGGCGCTCACAAACATGAGCAGTTCATCGCCCTTTGCATGCCCGTACACGTCGTTGACCAGCTTAAAATTATCGACATCCATATAGAGGCAATGGACGGATACCTCGTCAGACAGCGCCTCCCAGATCTCGTGAAGACCCCTTCTATTGACCATACCGGTCAGATAATCCACGTTTCTCTCATTTTTTACACGGTCAATCAGATTGTCAAATATAGTTTTCATGTTCGTCCTCATTCTGTATGTACGCCGTATATAAAAGAAAGAGGCCGCTGCTATCGCCGGAAAACCGGCGTCGCAGCAGCCCCTGGCACTTGGAGTGTATGCCCGAAATTAATCTCCCTAGCCTTTTACCGCTCCTGCTGTCATACCTTCGATAAAGTATCTCTGGAAGCAGAGGAAGATAATGAATACCGGAAGGATACCAAACATGGATCCGGCAATCAGCACATCGTAGTTGTTTCCATACGGTGTGAGCAGGGTATTCAAACCAATCGGAAGTGTGAATTTATCAGCACTCCTGTATACAAGCATCGGCCAAAGCACATTGTTCCATGAACCCATAGCACACAGAATCGCCATAGCCGCAAACGCAGGCTTTGTGATTGGCATCATGATCTTAAAGCAGATACCATACTCGGTAGCGCCGTCGATACGTCCCGCATCCAGAAGATCCTTCGGCAGTCCCGACATATACTGACGGAAGAAGAAGATCGTGGATGCGCCGCAGATGCCCGGCAGCATGACGCCCCAGATGGTATCGATCAGCTTCAGAGTGATCATCTCCTTATAGAGCGGGAGAATCAAAATCTCAAAGGGAACCATCATGGTAGCGATCACCATGAAAAACAGGAAGTTTTTCAGTCTGTAATTGTACATGGTCAGTCCGTATGCCACGATGTAGCAGACAAGCAGTGTCAGGAACACCGTTACGAGCATCAGAACCAGACTGTTCTTATACCACATAAAATATTTGTGGCCATCCACGTTATTGCCAAACAGATATTTATAGTTCGCCAGCGTCATGGTACTGAAATCCAGATTGACACTCAGACCCCGGCGGATCAGCTCGGTACCCGGTCTAAAGGATGCCAGCAGTCCGGCAAACAGAGGATATATAATGATAAAGGAAAGAAGCGCGAACAATGCTGTAGCAAAAACCGTCAGGATATTCCTCTTGGTTCTCATACTTGTGGTTTCTTTTTTTACAGAGGTTGTATCTGCCATATCATTTTTCCTCCTTCTTAAATGTTCCGTTCAGCACCAACTGAACCACATTGATAGCAAGCGCGATCACAAGCAGGACAATACCTACTGCGCTGCCATATCCAAGCTGATTCTTACGGATACCGCGGTTGTACAGATAGCCCACGATCGTCATACCGATGTTGTTCGGCGAATCGGGACCCGCCCACAACATGTAGGACTCCATGAACATCGCCAGACCTGCGTATACGCTGATCGTGAGTACATAGATCGTAGTCGGTTTCAATAAAGGAATGGTAACATAACGGAATTTCTGCCAGGAATTTGCACCATCAATATCAGCTGCCTCATACATAGCCGTATCGATTCCTTTTAATCCGGATATAAAGTAGAGCATATTAACGCCGGTCCACCGCCAGCAAGCCACAACAAGCAGCGCGCCAAGACCGGTAGCTTTCATCTTAAGCCATTTATAAGTTCCAAGTCCGAGAGCCGAAGTGATCACATTCATCTGACCGGTCGTATACTCGGAGAACATCAGTCTAAACAAAGTACCGGAAATAACTACGGAGGTAAGAGCCGGTACATACAGACAGGCTTTCCAGAAGCCCTTCGCTTTCACAAGTCTGGAATCCATCAATACCGCAAAAAACATCGGAAACGGTATCAACAGTACCAGTGTCAGTAACATATATTCAAAGCTGTTTAAGATCGCCGTGTGGAACACGGTATCCTTGAGCAGCTTTTGGAAATTCTTCAAACCCACCCACTCTGTGCCTGTGGGTGTAATATCCTGAAAACTCATAGTAATCGTACTGCAAAGCGGATAAACCCAAAAAAACGCTAAACTAAGCAAAAAAGGAAGCACAAATACATATGGCGCTGCCTTCTGTGAATAGAAAAATTTCTTAAATTTATTCATACGCACACACTCCTTATCAATAACCCCGATAGTTTTTTGCTTTCTTTACAAGAAGAGGGGATTGCATTCACAATCCCCTCTATGTAATTCCTAAATTCTCCATGCCGAGCCCGCGTCAGCGGCGCTCGAGATCGAGCTTGCTCGATCGACTATTGCTCCAGATCAACTACATCCTGAGCCGCCTGCAGCGCTTCCTCAACGTCCACGCCATTCTCAAACATGTCGTTCAGGGTCACGTTACACATCTGCTCGTTGATGGTCGGGCTGATTGCTACAGCGTAAATTTTGCCGATATCATCCTTAATGCTGTAGAGTACATCATAAGGATAGTTGATGAAGAACGCATTATACTGGTTATTGTCGTCGTGTGCGAAAGCATCATCGTTCCAGAGAGCGGTGTTACATACGTCGAATCCAAGGTTATCCCAGATCAGCTGCTCACCTTCCTCAGACATCTTAGCCCAGCAGAGGAATTCGGAAGCGAGATCCTTATCGCCAGCCTGCTGTGTCACAACAGTACCGGTACCGCCCACACCTACGGAACAAGGCTGACCAGCCTCGAATACAGGACACTTAGCGATATACCAGTTGCCCTTTTCCTCAGGCATATAGTTGGTGAAACGGCTCATGTACCACATAGCTTTCGGGAAAGATACGATGTTGTGATCCAGAATGTTCTGGAAGCCTGCCTCTAAGTCAACGTGCCCGTCAGGAGAAACCTGTGCAAGACCGCTGTTCAACCAATTCTGCTCCATGGTACACATCTTCTTAACGGAATCAAGCTGTACGTTAGCCTTGCCGTCGAAACCACCTGTCCAGTCGTCGCCGTACTCAGCCATAGCGATCCACTGCCAGTCCACGCCGCCTGTATCAACGGAAGTCCAATACTTACCCTCAGGATTGCCAAGTGCTGCCAGATACTCCTCACCGAGCGCTGCATAGTCATCCCATGTCACAACGCTGTCGATCTTGGAGATCACCTCATCTTGAGAAATGCCCATCGCCTCGGACATAGCCGCTACGTTATAGTACATAACGAATGCACCTACATGGTAAGGAATACCATAGTAGTTGCCGTCGGAACCTGCATAGACATCCATTCTCGCTTTAACCATGGTGTCCAGATAAGGAGCCGCTGTGTCATTCTGGGGAACAAGCCATGTGTCAAGACCCGTTACCACATTAGGGAACTGACCGATCTCTACATCGCAGATATCAGGTGCGCCTGTACCTGCTGTCAGGGAAGTTAACAGTTTTGTATGCATGTCAGCGTAAGGATATGTAGTGCAGGTGATCTCGATGGTTCTGTCGGGATTCTGCTCATTCCACTTCTCAACCATATTGCCATAGTGCTGTCCGTGCAGTTCTACGAATGTCCACATCTCCATGTGGGTACCGTTGGGATCACCGAAGGTAGAAGTAGGGATCTCCTC
>CAMWMO010000097.1 GCA_947175305.1 uncultured Lachnospiraceae bacterium | reverse complement strand
TTTGAACCCTCGCGCCGCTATTAACGACCTGCACCCTTTCCAGGGGTGTCCCTTCAGCCATCTTGGGTACTTCTCCAAATAAAAGCTGATACAATATAAATATTCGGTGGAGAAGGTATCTCCAGCGGAGAGGGTGGGATTCGAACCCACGCGCCCTTGCGGACAAACGGTTTTCAAGACCGCCTCGTTATGACCACTTCGATACCTCTCCGTGTTCGCAACACACCCATAATTTACGTCGAGCGCAAAAATTATTCTAGCAAAAATAGATTTTCATGTCAACCTAATTTTTACATTTTTCCATTCTTTGTTTCGCTCTCCTCATTTTTCTTCCTCATGCCTTCAAAAAGGCTTCCGCCACAGCCATATCCTCCGGCGTAGTGATCTTGATATTCTGATAGGATCCCTCCACAAGCTTGACAGAGCTGCCCATCAGCGTCTCCACCACCATGGCATCGTCCGTGATCCGAATTCCCTCCCGCAAAAGCCTCTCCTGCTCCTGCATAAGCTTTTCATAGGCGGAAAGAATCAAGGGTGTATCGAAAACCTGGGGGGTCTGCACCTGCCACACGCTGCTTCTGTCGGGCGTGCGCAAGGCATAGCCTTCCCCGTCCACGATCTTGATGGTATCCTTTACGGGCATTCCTGCCACACAGGCGTGATATTTTGTCACCGCCTCATAACAGCGCTGCAGGATCTCCTCCGTCAAAAAGGGCCTTGCCCCGTCATGGATAAAAATATAGCCGTCCCTGTTAGGAACCGCCATATCTCCGTCAGCAATCACCTTCAATGCCTGATAGACAGAATCATACCGTTCTCTGCCACCCGCAACGATCGTGTCCACTTTATGAAAACCGTATTGTTCCACAATCTCCTTTGCCACATACCCGTTCAGCAATGTCTCCCGGTCCGTGACCAGAATACAGTCGTCGATCAGTTCGGATCTCTCCACCGCATCCAGCGCATACCAGAGTAACGGCTTTCCCCGCAAAAGCATATACTGCTTTGCCACATCGCTTTTCATGCGGCTGCCGCTCCCCGCCGCAAGAACGACTGCGGTACATCTCTTTTTGTTCATACTTTATCCCCTAATTTTAAATTCGGCACCGCATTCAGATCATACCCGTGCCGCACGCCTTTCACATACTCATAGTAAGCCGCCGTGCCGATCATCGCCGCGTTGTCCGTGCACAGGATGGGCGACGGGTGATAGAAAGCAATCCCTCTCTCGGCACATGCCTGCGTGAGCGCAGCCCGCAGAGACGAGTTGGAGGCCACACCTCCCGCAATAGCAAACTTCTTGATGCCGCTCTCCTCTATAGCGTGCATGGAATGCTCTGTAAGCACATCCACCACCGCCTTCTGGAAGGACGCCGCCACATCCGCCTGACAGATCGGCTCCCCCTTCATCTCACAAGAATTGAGATAGTTCAGCACAGCGGACTTTAAACCGCTGAAGCTAAAATCGTAGTCAGAGTCTCCCACCTTCGCTCTTGGAAAGGCAATAGCGTCGGGATTCCCCTCCCTGGAAACACTGTCAATCTTGGGTCCGCCGGGATATCCCAGACCGATAGCGCGTGCCACCTTGTCAAAGGCCTCTCCCGCCGCATCATCTCTGGTACGCCCCAAAATCTCATATTCGCCGTAGTCCTTCACCACCACCAAATGAGAATGTCCGCCCGATACGACCAGACAGACAAAAGGAGGCTCCAGATCCTTATTTTCTATGTAATTGGCACTTATATGCCCTTCGATGTGATGCACCCCGATCAGGGGTATCCCTGATGCAAAGCTAACCGCCTTGGCCGCCGATACGCCCACCAGAAGCGCTCCTACGAGGCCCGGCCCGTAGGTGACCGCGATGGCGTCCATATCGGGCAGTTTCTTCCCCGCCTCCTTAAGGGCCTGCTCCATCACCTGATTGATCTTCTCGATATGCTTGCGGGACGCAATCTCCGGCACCACGCCCCCATAAAGTGTGTGCAGATCGATCTGAGATGAGATCACATTGGACAGCACCTCTCTGCCATCCCGAACCACCGCCGCCGCCGTCTCATCACAGGAGGACTCTATCGCCAGGATCGTCACAGACGCATCGGCGCCGTTTCTCTTGTTCTCCATGCCGTCTTTAATCCTCCACAAGCTCCCAGCCCAGTATCTTCCAGTGCCCATCTACATCCTTTCTGAGCACAAAACGCTCCAGGGACGTAATGCGTGAGCTGTTTTCCTGCTTTATATTGAAAGTACAGTATAATCTGGCATAGGAATCCCCGTCCTGGTCAAAGAACTCCACATCGGTACTGGCGGAAACCTCATAGCTGGCGATGGTGTATTTGTTTTTCTTCATATCCTGAATCTCCTGCCGAAGATCTTCAAGATAGTTCTCCTGATTGGCTATCAATTCTACATCGTAGAGATGCTGGATCTTATTGGCAAGCTTGGTCAAATCCTCATCGCTGTACTCTTCATTATAGAAACACTCCGTAATCTCCGCGTAGTATTTCACCACTTCCTTGGGTGTGGGCGGATAACTATGCTCCAGATCCTTCATCAGCACATTTTGTACCACCGTAGCCGACACCGCCTCCGACACCTGCTGCCGCTTACTCCGGTTTCCCTGATAAGAAAAAAATACCAAAACGATAACCGCAAGAACCACTGCTACGATCACGATTCTAACTGTTTTTGAATCTTTCATAGTTCCCTCCTTGTCTCACTCTCAATCCTGAAACAAAAGATCCACGCTCCTGCCGTCCCTGGCAGCCACCGCGTTTGGAAAGATCTTCCATACCTGCTGCATATACTCTTCCGGACGAATCAGGGAAGGACTGTAGTGTGTCAGCCACAGCTCCTGTACCTTGGCCTGCTTCGCCAGCTTCGCTGCCTCATAAAATGTCATATGCTTGTATTCTTTTGCCTTCTGCGCCTTTTCCGGTTCACCGTACATGCCTTCGCAGATAAAAAGATCCGCCTCCGCTGCGTTTTTGACAATGCTCTCGGTGGGTCTTGTATCTGTGCAGTAGGTGACCTTCAGTCCTTTGCGTGCCTCCCCCAACACCATCTGCGGCGTGAAGGTCTGTCCGTCTATTTCTATTATCTCACCTTTTTGCAGAGGATTCCAGTAATTTCTGGGAATATTTAGTGCCTGTGCACGTTCCACATCAAATTTTCCGATGCGGTCAATCACGATATTGTACCCGTAACAGACTACGTTATGGTTGACTCGAAAGGTTTCTATCCGAAAACCATTGAATGAAAATACCTGCTCCGGCTCCGTGATCTCCAGACATTCAATCGTGAAAGGAAGCTCCGGCGCGATCACGCGCAATGAGTTAACTACCCTGGTCAATCCTTTGGGACCAATCATCAGAAGGGGTTCTGTGCGCTCCGCGTTGCCCATAGTGAGCAGCATCCCCGGAAGCCCACTGATGTGATCTGCATGAAAGTGCGTAAAACAGATCACATCGATAGGCTTCGGGCTCCAGCCTTTCTCTTTCATAGCGATCTGGGTACCCTCCCCACAATCAATCAATATACTGGCGCCGTTGTATCTCGCCATCAGCGAGGTAAGCCACCTGTGGGGCAGAGGCATCATCCCTCCCGTACCGAGTAAACAGATATCTAACATATATACTCCTACTTTCATTAATACGAAGGTAGTCTCAGAGAAGTTCCACTCTCTCCCGTTTGTCCACCGGAACAGCAAAACCGGCGATCAGCTTCTCGTAACAAGCCTCACACAGGTCAAAGCTGTCGCTTTCTCCGTCTCTGGTGCCAAAGAAACCGAAATCGTGCTCCACATGGATGCACTCCTCTTTTAAAATGCCATTTTCTACCAGCAATTTTTTGCCGCAGGCATTGCAGACTACCTTGGTCATTTTTTTCTTTTCTTCATAAACACGCATGTCAATCCTCCACCTTTTTCTCATCATAATCTGATTGTCGCTTATGTGCGACTATCCATGAGCCACATCATCTCTATTCTATCAGACAAAATGTGCAATCACCGTGGTAATTGTTCCATGCATTGCCTATCTCTTCCACATGATCATAGCATCTTCCGTTGGTTTTTCGTAAAAATCGGGACGAATGCCCTCAGACACAAAACCCAGCTTCTCATAAAGGGCGATGGCCGCCTGATTGCTGACCCGCACTTCCAGCGTGTAGGCCGTAAGTCCCTCGCGGTCGCCCTCTGCAAGCAGATGGCCGAGCATTCCCGCAGCAACGCCTCTTCTTCTGGCTTCGGGAATGACCACCACATTAGTGATATTTCCCTCCCCGGCGATCAGAAGCAGTCCACAGCCTCCAAGAAGTTTCCCATCCTCCTCCGCCACATAGTATCTGGCATCCTCCTTCTCGATCATCTGTAAAAAGGATGCTGCCGACCAGGGCATGGAAAAAGTTTCCTCCTCCAACCGGCTGATAAAGGGAACATCCTCCTCTTTCATCTCGCGATAAACAATCATAGCGCCGCACCCTGCTCTTTCTCGGCACGCTCCCGTTCCGCCTGAGAGAGCCGCAGATATTCCGGCGCGTGCTCAGCCCCGCTCTCCACCTTACCCTGCGCATAATAGAGACTGCCCAGCGCAGCGATCGCAGCCGCCGATTGTCTGGCACGGTGCAGGGGCGCTGTCTGGTATGGCACCTGCATCACCTGCGCCATCCTCTCCTGAAAGACCGGCACGCCGTCTCCCAGAAATATGACACTTCTGTCAAGTCCATTCAAAACCGCGGCAATCTCGTCAAAAGCGACTGCACACTGTTCCTTTATGACACGCATTTCATATTTATATTGACTACTTTGGTCCCCAACAAATTCATAAATGCCGGTGTATACCTGATTCCTTCTGGCATCCATGATGGGACATACCAGAGACTGCGCACCGTACATCTGATAGGCCAGTCCGTCCACAGTAGGCACCGGCACAATAGGCTTTTGCAGGGCGAACGCAAGTCCCTTCGCCGTAGCGGAACCGATCCGCAGACCCGTAAAGGAACCGGGACCCGCCGCCACCGCAATGGCATCCACCGAAGCAAGATCCAGCTCCACCATCCTGCTTATCTCCTCAAGCATGGGCAGAAGCGTCTGGGAATGGGTCTTCTTATACTGCACGGTATACTCCGCGATTAAATTGTCGTCCTCCGCCAAAGCCACACTGGCTACCAGGCCGGAGCTGTCAAGCGCCAGTATTTTCATTTCTTGCCTCTATTATAATCTTTCTGTAATCAAATCCCTGTGTCAAATCCTTTTCTATGGTGATGCGGGTATATTTCTCCGGCAGGATCTCGCTGATCAGATCCGCCCACTCGATCAGACAGATACCCTCCCCGTAGAAGCAGTCGTCATAGCCGATTTCCTCCATCTCCTCCACATCCCCGATGCGGTACACATCAAAATGATAAAAGGGGAGCCTTCCCCCCTCATAGCTTTGCAAAATCGTAAAGGTTGGACTGCTTACCGGCTCCGTGATGCCAAGTCCCGCCGCCACACCCTGGGTAAACACTGTCTTCCCCACGCCAAGATCCCCGATCAGCGTATAGACCTCTCCCGGAACGGCTTTTTCGCCAATGACCTTCCCATATGCAAATGTCTCCGCTGCGCTATGGCTTTCAAATATTTTATCCACGAATCTTCACCTTCTTTGGCGGCATATGGGTGGAAATGATCTCAATGACCTTATATTTCCCATCTCCCAAATCTTTTTTCGGAAAAATGCAGGCATTCACCGCCGTGGTGTAGACCACGATGCTCTTGGGTGTGGAGATCGCTTTCACCATCCCCTCCCATGCCATCTGCTCCACGGTCTCGTCCTGGGATACCTGAATTCCCTCCTCTGTCAGCTTATAATGAAGCGGTTTCTGAAAGGCCGGGGTCGACTTCGCCTGCGTGGCCGCCCGCAAAAAAAGCGTCCAGGGCAGATAGAGCAAAACCACCAGAGCGATGATCAGAATGAGAGGCTGTCTGTTCGCCGCAAAAAGAAACAACAGTAACACACCTACAAGCGTTCCCATAAGCCCGGGGAGACGAGAGTAGGTGTGCTGCAGCATATAATCATATAAAACATTCGGTGTTATTTTTATATCAAATTCGATTTCCATACTGAAATCTATTATACTAAAAATCCCTGAAAGTGCAAGGAAAAATGTTACTCGTGTCTGAGCGCCTCAATAGGACTGAGCTTCGCTGCTTTTCTGGCCGGGTAGATGCCGAAGAAGATACCCACTCCGGAAGAAAAAGCCGCTGCAATGACCACCGTGGGCGCATCGATCTTTGCCACATAACCCAGAGCGCCGCAGACCGCGGCCGCTCCCATTACGCCAAGCGCAATTCCGATCAGACCGCCGATCAGAGTGATGATGCCCGCCTCCGCCAGAAACTGTAAAAGAATCGACTTCGTTCTGGCTCCGAGAGATTTGCGGATACCGATCTCCCTCGTCCGCTCCGTCACGGACACCAGCATAATGTTCATAACGCCGATGCCGCCCACTAAGAGAGAAATGGCCGCCACGAAGGAGATAAAC
>CAMWMO010000096.1 GCA_947175305.1 uncultured Lachnospiraceae bacterium | reverse complement strand
GGCAGAGTGTGGACTCTTACCG
The DNA here is from genome assembly GCA_947175305.1 of uncultured Lachnospiraceae bacterium. Taxonomy (GTDB): domain Bacteria; phylum Bacillota; class Clostridia; order Lachnospirales; family Lachnospiraceae; genus UBA3282. The sequence goes on along the minus strand of CAMWMO010000096.1, from coordinate 6,513 downwards.
GAAAACGCTGGAGCGTGTGACGGCTTTGGCGCCGGAGCATATTTCCGCCTACAGTCTCATGCTGGAGGAAGGAACACAACTTTATGCAAACCGATCCCATTATACCTTTCCCACTGAGGAGGAGGACCGGGAGATGTATCTGCTCACGGAAAAGCTTCTGGCGGCGGCAGGATTGCACCGCTATGAGATCTCCAATTATGCCAGAGAGGGCAGAGAGTGCCGGCATAACAAGGTGTACTGGCTAAGAGGGGATTATGTGGGCTTCGGCCTGGGCGCATCCTCCATGGCAGCGGATATCCGGTGGAAGAATCCGGAAGACATAGAGGCTTATGCCGAATGCGTGGAGCGTATGTCCGGGAGCACGGAATCACTGTGGGGGCTTTCTTCGGCAGAAATGCTGCGGGAAACAGGTCGGCTGGAAGTACAGGAGCTCACTGAGACGGAGCAGATGGAGGAATTTATGTTTCTGGGTCTGCGCCTGACGGCGGGGATAGACCCGGCGGATTTTAAACGTACGTTCAGGACGCCTGTGGAGGCGGTTTACGGGGAGCCGATCGCCCGTCTGACGGCGCAGGGACTTTTGGAGCGGGCGGGGAAGAGGCTTAGGCTGACCCCGAGAGGAATCGATGTGAGCAACCGCGTTTTTGCGGAGTTTCTCTTTTGAACAGTATTGAATTTCCGTGCTTTTCACGGTATAATATAGAATAAGAAGCGTAATTGGGACAGATGGAAAGGCACTAGGGAAGCCGCCGGGTCATAGAATAGAGTAAATGGACTTTGGAGGCTCCTTTTGAAAACATTCAGCCAGCCACTTTCTGCGAAGGATGAGGCCGTCTATCTGGGGCGACTTAAGACGGGCAGCGAAAGAGAGCGCGGAGAAGCCAAAGGGATTCTGGTGGAACATAATCTGCGTCTTGTGGCGCACATTGCTAAAAAGTACCAGAATGTAGATGAGGACATGGAGGATCTGATCTCCATAGGCACCATCGGTCTGATCAAGGCGATCGATTCCTTCGATGCAGGGAAGGGAAAGCTGAGTACCTATGCCTCGCGTTGTATCGACAATGAGCTTCTGATGTTATTACGGGCTAAGAAAAAAACTTCCAGAGAGGTCTCCCTCTACGAGCCGATCGGTACGGACAGGGAGGGAAATGAGATCAGCCTGCTCGATATCATTGAGCAGGATCAGGTGGATGTGATCGACAGAATGGAAGTGGAGGATAAGCTGCGCAGGCTGAACGGTCTGATTTGTGAGAGACTTTCAGCCAGAGAGCGTGAGATCATCACAATGCGGTACGGCCTTACGGGCGGCAGAGAGGTGACCCAGCGGGAGATCGGGCACAGGCTCGGCATCTCCAGAAGTTATGTCTCCAGAATAGAAAAGAGAGCGCTGGAGAAGCTGAAGGAGGGCTATGCTTCCTTTGGCATGATGTGAGTGCAGACAGGAGGAAACGGGACCATGCGTTTTATAAAAACCGAGGATCTGAAGACAGGGATGAGACTGGCGCGTCCTATTTATAATAAAGACGGCGTTTTGCTCTATGAGAGAAATTCCAAGCTGACCCATCAGGGGATTGTCAGCGTTCGGAATTTTGGCCTGCTGGGGATCTTTATTCTGGAGCCGGCGGAGCCTGTTCCTCCTATGACGAGGGCGGACATTGAGTTTGAGCGTTTTCAGACCATGTGCGTGTTTTCCATCAAGGAGGAACTGGATACCATCGCGAAGACAGGGCGCGCCCAGAAGTCGCAGTTGATCGCTTCCAATATTATCAAGGATTACGGGCATCTGGATGCGAAGATCAATTTTTTACAGAATCTGCGCAACAAAGAGGACTATACATACAAGCATTCCCTGAATGTGGCGATTCTCTGCGCCATGATGTCGAATATGATGAATCTGATGGTGGCGGAGCAGATGGAGGTAGTGCAGGCGGCGATTGTCCACGATATCGGCAAGATCATGCGCTTTGAGGAGGAGGCCGCCGCGGGCGGCGAGCTGGCTGATCTGACGATGGATGCCAGGGAGGTCGCCGGACATGCCGTCATAGAGGATGCTTTTCCTTCAAAACCTAACATCAAAAGAATCTGTACTCAGGCCAAGAAGCTTCTGCAGAGCATAAAGACGGGGGAGGATCTTTCCTCGATCAGGCTGGTGAACGGTGCGCGTATATTGGCGGTGGCGGAGACTTATGACAGGATGACTGCCATGAAGCTGGAAGAAGAGCCGGCCTCCGAGGTGGAAGCGCTTAAATATCTCCTGAGTTATCCCGATGTGTTTCATGAAAAGGTGGTGGACGCGCTGGTTCATTCCATCAACATTCTGGTGCCGGGGGTCAGCGTGGAGTTGAACACGGGGGAGAAGGCGCTTGTCCTGACTGCCAATGAAAGGAACATCCTGCAGCCTATAATACTGATGTTCCGGGATAACAGTATAGTCGATCTCTCGGATGAGAGCGAGGAGCTGGAGATCAAGGACATTATGAGGACATTGGACAACCGTCATGTGATGGACATGGATCTTCTGAAGAAATCCGGGATACAGGTGGAAGAGGAGGAATATGTGGAGATCCCGATCATCTGATAGGATAATTGGAATAAATACATAAAATAAAGGGGTAAAAAAATGCCAACGATTCAAGAAATTATGCAAACTGCATGTGACGCCGGTGCGTCGGATGTACATATCACCGTGGGGATTCCGCCTAAGATGCGCGTCAACGGGAATCTGATCACGATGGATTATCCGAAGATGTCGCCCCAGGACACACTGACCGTCACCTACTCGATCATGAGTGACGTGCAGAGGGAGAAGTTTGAGAAATACGGAGAATATGATATGTCCTTCTCCATTCCGGAGTTGGGAAGATATCGTGTCAATGCGTACAAACAGAGAGGCTCCGCCGCAATGGCGCTGCGTCTTGTAGGCACACAGATTCCGTCCCCGGAGGTGCTGGGCGTGCCGGAATCAGTCATCAATCTGTATGAGCGCAAGAGAGGGATGATCCTTGTGACGGGTCCTACCGGAAGCGGTAAGTCCACCACGCTGGCGGCCATCATAGATAAGATCAACAATAACAGAGACGCTCATGTCATTACGCTGGAGGATCCGATCGAGTATCTGCATCAGCATAAGATGGCCATGGTCAATCAGAGAGAGATCGGTCTGGACTCCCAGAGCTATGCCAATGCTCTGAGGGCGGCGCTTCGTGAGGATCCTGATGTGATCCTGGTAGGTGAGATGCGTGACTTTGAGACGATCAGTGTGGCGATCACGGCGGCTGAGACAGGCCATCTGGTGCTTTCCACCCTGCATACGATCGGTGCGGCCAGTACCGTGGACCGTGTCATCGACGTGTTTCCGCCCCATCAGCAGCAGCAGATCCGCGTACAGTTCGCGAACGTCCTGGAGGCCGTGATCTCTCAGCAGCTGATTCCCACGGCGGACGGAACCGGGCGTGTGGCTGCTTTCGAGGTCATGCATGCCAACCATGCGGTGAGAAACCTCATTCGCGAGGGAAAATCCCATCAGCTTGCAACTGTCATGCAGACCAACCGCAAAATGGGCATGGTCACGATGGACGATTTCATCATGCAGCTTTATTATGAGGGAAAGATTGACCGGACTATGGCGATACAGTTCGCCCAGGATCCGGACGGGATGCAGAATAAGGTGTGACAAAGAAGAGGGAAAACACTGTTTTCCCTCTTGACAAACCGCTCCATAGGTATCATGATAGCATTATCTGAATTCTATTTTATTCTGTTGCTGCTTATTCGGCAGTTCGACACGGCATATCGCCGGAAGATTTCAGAGACCACAACTAAAAACAAGGGAAAGAAGAGGGGAGAGGAGGAAGTATATTTGCTCAGTACAATTATATCAGGGGCCGTTTATGGTATCCACAGCCATTTGATTCAGGTGGAGGTGGATGTCTCCCAGGGCCTGCCCTGCTTTCAGATCGTGGGACTGCCGGGATCTGAGGTGCGGGAGGCGAGAGAGCGGGTGAAGGTTGCGCTTAAGAATGTGGGTGTCAAACTGCCTCCCATGAGTATCAATGTCAATCTCTCGCCGGCGGATCTGCCCAAGAGCGGTACGATGTTTGATCTGCCGGTGGCGGTGGGGATCATGACAGCCCTTTCTGTGATTCCCAAGGAAGCGCCGAAGGATACTCTGCTGATTGGGGAACTGGGATTGTCCGGGGAAGTGAAGCCGGTCAAGGGCGTTTTGCCCATCGTCCGTGAGGCGGCAAAGCGCGGCATCAGACGGTGCATCCTGCCTGCGCCAAACGCCTGGGAAGGGGCATTGATCCGGGAGGTGGAGAGCATAGGCGTGGAGAGCATCGGAGACGCCATCTCTTTTTTGACGGGGCGGGAGCAGGAGGGCCCTGCCGTACGTCACAGCAGTCCGGTGGATTCGGAAGCGCTCATGCAGCAGGGAGCCGGTGAGGAGGCGGTTGACTTTGCCGATATCAGCGGCCAGGAGGGACTGAAACGGGCGGCGGAGGTGGCAGCTGCGGGCTTCCACCATCTTCTGATCATAGGACCGCCGGGGTCGGGCAAGACCATGCTGGCAAGACGTCTTCCCACCATTCTGCCGCCCCTGTCTCTGGAAGAAAGTCTGGAAGTATCTACGATCTATAGCATTTCAGGCCTGTTACAGTCAGCCGCATCTCTCAAGACCACCAGACCCTTTCTGAATCCCCATCACACGATCACCGGCCGCGCGCTGGCGGGAGGAGGCCGTATCCCCGCGCCGGGGCTGATTAGTCTGGCACACAGAGGCGTGCTCTTTCTCGACGAACTTCCGGAATTCAAGAGAGAGACGCTGGACATTTTAAGACAGCCTTTGGAGGATAAAAAAGTACAGATCGCCAGAAGCGGCGGCACCTATACCTATCCGGCGGACTTTATGCTGGTGGGCGCCATGAATCCCTGCCCCTGCGGTTTCTATCCCGATATGGGACGCTGCCGCTGTACCCCTTATGAAGTCAGACGCTATCTGGGGCGGATATCGGGACCGATCCTGGATCGCATGGATATCTGCGTGGAGGCGGCGCCGATGGCGTTTCAGGATATTGCCGGACATGCTGCGGGAGAGAGCAGCGGCGATATCAGAAAGCGTGTGATGCAGGCGAGGGAGAGGCAAAAAGAGCGGTTTGCCGGCACGGAAATACAGTTTAATGCGGATATGGGAGCGGGGGAAGTGGAGAAGTACTGTCTGCTCCGAGCGGGTGAGGCGCGCTATATGGAGAAAATGTTTGCCACCCTGCAGCTCTCCGCCAGAGCCTATCACAGAATCTTAAAGGTGGCACGGACCATTGCGGATCTTGAGGGCAGCAGGGAGATAGAGGAGATCCATCTGTCCGAGGCGGTCTGCTACAGGCGGATGGACCTCAAGTACTGGTAGGACGGGAGAGAAAGGGGATGAGCGGATGACAGAACAGGATAAAGCTTACATACACTGGCTGTATCAGGCGGTGGGGATGGGTAATCGGGGACTGCTGCGAAGCCTGGAGATGATCGGCGCACCGCGCAGGATTTATCAGATGGCAGTTTCCGGGGAATTAAAGGAGAAAGTGGCGAAGCGTTATCACAATAAAATATCGCATGTTATAGAATGTGCGGCGGATTGCGACATACAGGGAGAATATGAGCGCATGAAAGACAGAGGGATCAGGATGGTGACGGCGTCGGAGGCGGATTTTCCGGAGAGATTAAAGGACATTCCCGATCCGCCCTATGCCCTGTATTATGTGGGCAGACTGCCTTCCGCAGGGCATAAGGCGGTGGCGGTCATAGGCGCCAGAGACTGTACGGAATACGGAAGATATATGGCGGGACAATTCGGGTGCGAACTGGCAAAGGCGGGAGTGCAGGTCATCAGCGGTATGGCCAGAGGGGTCGACGGCATCGGGCAGCAGGCCGCCCTGCGGGCGGGAGGCTATTCTCTCGGCGTGCTGGGATGTGGGGTGGATATCTGTTACCCGAAGGAGAATCAGGCGCTGTATGAGGCGCTGATCGAGCAGGGCGGGATCTGTTCCGAGTATCCGCCCGGGATCACGCCTCGCGCCGTTCTTTTTCCGCCCAGGAACCGGATCATCAGCGGTGTGGCGGACGCGGTGCTTGTGATCGAGGCGAAAGAGAAGAGCGGAACGCTGATCACTGTGGATATGGCATTGGAGCAGGGCAGAGAAGTCTATGCTCTGCCGGGACGGGGGACAGATCCTTTGAGCAGGGGATGCAATCGACTGATCAGGCAGGGGGCGGGGCTTGTGTCCGTCCCCGGAGAATTGTTGGAAGAACTGCTTGCGGACTATCGCGGCGCAGAAGAAGCGTGTCAGCAGGAGCTGGTATTTCTGGAGCCGGAAAAACAGGATATCCTGAACCTTATGGATATCAATCCCCAATCGGCGGCGGCCCTGCAGCAGAAATATGAGGAGAAATACGGCGGACAGATTGCCTTTCCGCGGCTGTTGCATGAGCTTCTGCAGCTCTGCGCGGACGGCTATGCAA
>CAMWMO010000095.1 GCA_947175305.1 uncultured Lachnospiraceae bacterium | reverse complement strand
ATCCATAACCGCGATCTTATCGACCGTGATCAGATACGAATTATATGACACGCCGTTTGGAACCACATATTGGCTTTCAAACAGATCGATGGTCTTATCGTCCACACCTATGTATTGAATTGCATCCGTAACTGTAATTTTTTCCATGATTCTCCTCTTTTCTGCGCACACTTTGATATTTATAGGGTTTTGTGTCAGGTGCGCTTTGACACAAAACCCATGCATTACCTGAAACAGGCGCATGGGTTTTATCTTTCTGGCTGCGCAAATTCTCCTTCGAGGTTCTACGCTGTGGCATTTTCCTAATAAGATAAGAATATTACTTAGAGGAAAATATATTTGCACACAAACAATACTGCCAGCACATACATAAGAGGTGTAATCTTCTTCGCCTTACCGCACGCCAGATTGATCACCACATAAGAGATGACTCCTACAGCAATACCATCAGAAATACTGTACATCAGAGGCATAGCCAGCAGGCACAGATAAGCGGGAATCGCCTCTGTCAGATTGTTGAAATCAATCTGTGTCACTGCCGTGATCATCAGGAAACCGACAAACAGCAGAGCCGGTGCTGTGGCAAAGCCCGGAATCGTTATAAAGATCGGTGCCAGGAATACGGATACCAGGAATAACAGACCCGTCACCACAGAGGCAAGGCCTGTCCGTCCCCCCTCAGCCACACCCGCGGAGCTCTCCACGAAGGTAGTCGTGGTGGAAGTACCGAGTATCGCACCTGCACTGGTTGCCACCGCATCCGCCAGAAGCGCCTGTTTGATACGGGGCAGCTTTCCTTCTTTATCCAGCATGTTTGCCTTATTGGCACAGCCGATCAGAGTCCCCAACGTATCAAAGATATCCACGAACAGGAACGCAAATACAATTACCACAAAATCCAGAATCCTTATCGAAGAGAAATCAGCCGTAAAACATTTGCCAAAGGTCAGACCGATCGCTCCCAGACTGAAGCTGCTCCAGGACGGAAGCAGAGAATAGTAGCCCGCCTCAGGTGTCACCGTATAAAGTCCTGGCAGCTGACAAAGGATTCCGAGGATCCAGGTTGCAAAAATACCGATCAGGATGGAACCCTTTATTCCTTTGATATGTAAGATCGCGATAATGAAAGTACCGATCACAGCCAGCACGGCACAAATACCGGCTGTATGGAAATCCGCCGTAAAGTCTATTACCGTCACCAATGTGGAATCCGAGTTTACGATCAATCCGGCGTTCTGAAAACCTATGAAAGCCACAAACAGGCCGATACCTACCGACACGCCTCTTTTTAACTGGATCGGAATCGCATTAAAAATGGCCTCGCGCACGTTCGTTACGGAGAGAACAATAAAGATCAGGCCCTCCGCAAAGACTGCGAGCAGCGCGATCTGCCAGGAATAACCCATAGCGCCACACACTGTGTAAGCAAAATAGGCATTAAGTCCCAGCCCCGGCGCCAGCGCGAACGGATAATTCGCCAAAAATGCCATCGCAATCGTACCAATGAACGAAGCGAGCGCCGTCGCCATCAAGATTGCCTGGCTGTCCATGCCCGAAGCAGACAGGATAGACGGGTTAACTGCCAAAATGTATGCCATCGTCATAAATGTGGTAACGCCGGCAACCACTTCGGTCTTGATGCTAGTGTTATTCTCCTTGAGTTTAAACCATTTTTCTAACATCACATTTCTCCTTTTCTCATAAGATTTTATTTTCCTTCATAGATGATGACGCTGTCCACGTCGTAGTTCTTCAGGCGCTCCCTGCCCTTTAATCCGGCCAGTTCCATAAGGAAGATCACCTTAACTACTTCGCCGCCCAGCTCTTCGATCATCTGAATGCTTGCCTCAATCGTGCCTCCTGTAGCGATCAGATCATCGACCACCACCACCTTCTGGCCCGGTTTGATAGAATCCCGGTGCATCTCTACCACCGCGCTTCCATATTCCAGATCATATTCTTTGGAAATCGTCTCCAGGGGAAGCTTTCCTTTCTTTCTCACCGGCACGAATCCTTTATGTAAGGAGTAGGCGATGGGCACCCCGAAGATAAAGCCCCTCGACTCTGTCCCCACGACAACATCAAAGTCAATGTCCTCAAGCATCTTCTTCATCGAGTCGATCGCCAATTCCAGTCCGTCCGCATCCTGCAGCACACTGGTCACATCGCGGAATACGATCCCTTTCTCCGGAAAGTCAGGAATACTACGCACATACTCTTCCATCTTTTTCATTCGCTTTCCCCCACTCTATTGTCAAATAATCTTCTGCCACGTTAACACATCTTTTACTATAACACTCTTCTGCATAAATAACAATCACAAGAAATGCAAAACAGCAGATTGACATTCCCCCCGGATTATATTAAGATGTTATCACTTTACGCAAAAATAATACGGAGGCTTTCATGAATCCTACGAATACCAAAGACACCTTTTATCCGCAGATCATAAAACTGGTGATCCCGATCGTCATTCAGAATCTTTTGAGTGCCGCCGTGAGCTCTACCGACGTGATCATGTTAAATTATGTGGGACAGTCCTCCATCTCCGCAGTATCTCTTGCCGCCAACTATGCCGGCGTCCTCTTTATGATCTACTACGGTCTGGGAACAGGCGCTTCCATGTTGTGCGCACAGTATTGGGGGAAAGGGGATCTGGAGCCGATCCGGGTGATCGAGGGCATCGCTATGCGTTTTTCTCTGGTTCTCACCCTGTTCTTCTCCGCTGCCGCGTTCTTTGCGCCCCGATTGATGATGCAGCTTTTTACCAATGATCCGGAACTGATCGATATCGGCGCCGGATATCTTCGCGTGATGACAGTCACCTACCTGTGCTGGAGTATTATCGAGGTTTATCTGGCAGTGCTCCGCAGTATCGGACGGGTAACCGTCTCCATGATCTTAAATGTGGTGGCATTCACCTTAAATATTTTCTTAAACGCCGTGTTCATCTTCGGCCTGTTCGGTGCGCCGAAAATGGGCGCTGTGGGCGTAGCCATCGCCACCGCTGCTTCCCGCGTGATCGAACTGCTTGGCTGTATCACTATCTCCGCCTACAGCAAGGACATCAAGCTCAAGCTCTCCTATATGTTTCTTGGCAATAAACTCCTGCTGCAGGACTTTGTCAGGCTTTCAGTGCCTGCCCTGGCCAACGATGTGGCCTGGAGCGTGGCCTTCTCCATGTATTCCGTAATTCTGGGACATCTGGGCTCCGATGCGGTGGCAGCCAATTCTCTGGTAGTCGTTGTCAGGAACTTCGGCACTGTGCTCTGTTTCGGCACTGCCAGCGCGGGAGGCATCCTGCTGGGAAACGTCATGGGTGTGGGTGATATGGAACGCGCCAAAGAATACGCCTCCAAGCTGATGAAGCTCACCGTCATTACAGGCGCCATCGGCGGCGTGATGGTGCTTATTGCCACCCCCTTCGTGCTGCGCTTTGCAAGCTTGAGCGAAACGGCCATGCACTACCTGAAATACATGCTGCTTATCAACACCTACTATATCATGGGCGCCGCCGTCAACACCACACTGATCGCAGGTGTATTCCGAGCCGGCGGGGACAGTCGTTTCGGCCTGATCTGCGATACGATAGATATGTGGGTCTACGCAGTCCCTCTTGGTTTTATTGCTGCCTTCGCGCTCAAGCTCCCCGTTCTTTGGGTATACTTTTTGCTGTGCACCGACGAGTTTGTGAAATGGCCCTGGGTCATCCGACATTATCGCAGCAGAAAATGGCTGAAAAACATTACGAGAGAAAATTTGTTTGAACAGTAGAAAGAAATATATTGTAATACAGAAAGGATGAAGATATGGAAAAAAAGAGAGGTGCATTTTCGAATAAGCTTGGGTTTGTTCTGGCTGCTGCAGGTTCTGCAGTGGGACTGGGAAATCTTTGGAGGTTCCCCTACCTGGCCGCCAAATACGGCGGCGGTATTTTCATTTTGATCTATTTGATCCTCGCTGTCTCCCTGGGCTTTACTCTGATGATCACAGAGGTTGCCCTCGGAAGAAACACACGGCTGAGCGCTGTGGGCGCTTTTAAAAAGCTGGACAAACGTTTCGGCTTCGTCGGCTATCTTGCCTGTGCGGTTCCGTTTATCATTACGCCTTATTACAGTGTAATCGGGGGATGGGTCATCAAATATCTGATCACCTTTATCAGCGGAAGCGTCTCCGCGGCCGCCGGCGATGAGTATTTTACCGAATTTATCACGGAACCTGTACAACCGGTAGTCTGGTTCGCGGTCTTTGTCCTCCTCACCTCCCTGATCGTTATCATCGGTGTGGAGAAGGGCATTGAAAAAGCCAGCTGCACCCTTATGCCCATTCTGGTTGTCCTGACGATCGGTATTGCCATATTCTGCATAACAAGACCCGGTGCATTGGAGGGCGTAAAATATTACCTGCTTCCAGACTTTAAGCATTTTTCCGCCACAACCGTTTTGGCAGCGATGGGGCAGCTGTTCTATTCCATGTCCCTTGCCATGGGAATCATGATCACCTATGGCTCCTATATGAAAAAGGAAGACAGCCTGGAAAAATCGGTACGCCAGATCGAGGTCTTCGATACCGCCATTGCTTTTTTTGCCGGTCTGATGATCGTTCCCTCCGTCTTTGTTTTCTCTGGTGGAAATGAGGAAGCGCTAAGCAAGGGGCCCTCTCTGATGTTTATCACGCTTCCCAAGGTATTTAACAGCATGAAATTGGGTGGCCTGATCGGATCCGTATTCTTCGTTTTGGTTCTGTTTGCCGCACTGACCTCCGCCATCTCCCTGATGGAGACCAACGTATCTATCTTAAATGACAAACTAAAATGGGGCCGCAGGAAAACCACGATCATCGTAACCATCTATGTCCTGATCGTGGGCGCAGTCGTATCTTTGGGGTTTGGCGCTTTAAGTTTTCTTCAGATCATTGGCATGGGACTGTTGGATTTCTTTGATTTCCTCAGCAACAGTGTGCTTATGCCCATCGTCGCGATCCTGACCTGTATCAGCATCGGGTATTTTATCAAGCCACAGGTTATTTATGATGAGATAGAAGTAAACGGCAAGTTTAAAATGAAGAAATTCTACACCGTCATGTTGAAATGGATCGCTCCCATCTGCCTTATTCTGATACTGCTTTTTGCTGTTTCAGAGGCTATGGGGTGGATCAAAGTGTAACTTCGCCCGAAACTCCTTCCTGCTCTGCACATCCATTTTCTGGTAGATGTGGGAAACGTGTTTCTTAACGGTCGTCTCGGCGATGTAAAGCGCCTCTCCGATCTGCCGGTTGGTGTAGCCTCTGTATAGAAGCCAGGCTACCTCCAGTTCCCGTTCGGAGAGGGCACACACCTCCATAACCGACAAAAAATGCGCATAGGTTTCCTCATAGCTTCCGCTCGATACAACAGAATTTTGCCGGGTGGATTCTTTTTGCACCGCTTTTGACTCTACAGCAGTCACCAGCTCACCGTTTCGGCTTTCATCCTGCCTCTTGATCTGATCGTTCACGCGAATGTAAAGCATCAAAACCACAGCCAGCGCGACACCTAGAAACAAAGTCCCCAGCACCGCTATCTGCCATTCCCGTCTTCCACCAAATACACCCGCCTGATACAAGAGAAAAGTCGTCAGAAGAAGTATATATCCAGTTCCTAAGATACACCGGAGTGCACGTTTCCTCATACCTGCCCTTCCTCTGCTCCTGTCTCGTCCTTCTCACTTGCCGCTTCCGTATCTTCTTCCATGTAATCAATGATCCTGCGTTTCACCTCAAGCTGCAGAGGCAGAAGCAGCATTTCAAAGATTACAGCATAAAACATAGTCAGAATTGCCACCGCCAGATTAGGGCCTAAGCTTGCCAAGTCAGAGAGACAACGCAGCACTGTGATGATTGAAAGCAGCATACTGATAATTCCCGCATAGATTCCCTGTTTCTGCATCATCTCTACCACATCCAGCGTCCGTCTGAGTTCACTCAGATGGCAGCTATAGTCTTTTTTCAGAAGTTTCCAGGCTCTCTTAAAATCCTGCCACACACCATTCCGAAATAACACCGGCACGATAAATATCAGTATAATAATTAGGGATGGGAAATCTAACAAGGCTGTAAACGCTGGCGCCCACCCGTCTTCATAGCCATAACCATACACCAGCAAAAAAATTCCAAGTAAAATACTTATGATCTCCATAAACATACTTCATTCCTCCTACTCTCTTTTCTATTTTAACTTCCTTGCTTTCCAAAACCATACCATGTATTTTCCCCAAATACTATACTACTTTTCCTCTATAATGGTAGTATTTTGCGCGATAAGCAGAGTCAGAAGGCGATAATGACAGGATACATGCTTGCATGTAAGACTGTCATTGTCGGCTTATGACGAGCAACGCGAACTTGGGATGCGCAGCATTCCAAGTCTGCTTATCTCTCATTATAATCTCCAGAAAAAAAGAGCCCGCCCTCAGGCAAGCTCCCTCAACCCATCAATATTTTGTCAAAAACTGTCTGGTCCGCTCCTCCCTCGGAAGATCGATCACCTGTCTGGGAACTCCCTG
>CAMWMO010000094.1 GCA_947175305.1 uncultured Lachnospiraceae bacterium | reverse complement strand
TCGCCATCCGTCATGATGGTGGCGGGATTAGAGTTTACCAATATGCCATCAATCCCCTCCTCTTTCAGGGCACGGCACGCCTGCGTGCCCGCATAGTCAAACTCCGCCGCCTGCCCAATTACAATAGGACCCGACCCTATAACAAGTACTCTTTTTACATTTGGATTCTTAGGCATGGCGCATCTCCCCCTCTCTCATCATTTCTATGAATCGATCAAACAAATACGAGGAATCCTGCGGCCCGGGGCACGCCTCGGGATGAAACTGCACCGTAAAGATATTTTTGCCGGTGTAGGAAAGCCCCTCGTTGGTGCCGTCATTGACATTGATAAAAGCGGGAGTCGCTATCTTCGGATCCAGCTTATCCATATCCACCACATAGCCGTGGTTCTGGGAAGAAATGTAGACCCTGCCCGTGGAAAGATCCTTCACCGGATGATTTCCGCCCCGGTGCCCGTATTTCATCTTAAAGGTGTCCGCCCCCGTAGCCAGCGCCATCAGCTGATGCCCCAGACAGATGGCAAAGATCGGCGTGTCGGAGGTATACAGCTTCCGTATCTCTTCTATAACTGCAGTACACTCCTTGGGGTCGCCCGGACCGTTGCTGAGCATAATGCCGTCGGGCTTGTCCGCAAGAATCTCCTCCGCCGTAGTGCAGGCCGGATAGACTGTCACCTCGCATCCTCTGGCCGCCAGAGATCTTGCGATATTGTTCTTTGCGCCCAGATCCAGAAGCGCCACCCTAAGACCCGCGCCGTTTTCCGAAATAGTGCTTGTCGCCTGCAGCGTATATTTTTCGCTGCAGCTTACCCGCTCAACCACTTTACCTGTCGTATATGCTTTTAACTGGGGAATGATTTTTTCAAGATCGTACTGCTCATCGGTAGTGATCATACCGTTCATGGTACCCTTCTCTCGAAGGATTCTGGTAAGGGCTCTGGTGTCGATCCCGGCGATCCCCGGTACACCGTGCTCCTCTAAGAATTGTTGAATTGAAATATCACATCTGAAATTACTGGGAATCCTGGATAGCTCTCGTACGATAAAGCCGTCCGGCCAGGGTTTCGTCGATTCCATGTCCTCTTTACATATCCCATAGTTCCCGATCAACGGATATGTCATACACACGGCCTGTCCCGCGTAGGATGGATCCGTCAGCACTTCCAGATACCCTGCCATGGAAGTGTTAAAAACAATCTCGTTGATGATCTCCCGCTGTGCCCCGATATGCAGCCCTTCAAACACAGTGCCATCTTCTAAAATTAGGAATGCTTTCATTTTATACTCCTTCAATAGTTTACGCCACCGCTTATTGTATCACATGCAAAAAACAGCTTCAACAGCGAAACTGAGGAAATTTTACTTTTTCTACTAAATATCTCCCTTAGGACTGGCGACAATCTGTTCAATGTGGAGATTGTATTTCTAGTGGGAATTGCCTATAATTAAATATAAATCGAAATTTATCTGAGAATTGGTTAAAAGATCAAGCCAGCATATGCAGGATTGCAGCAAGGAGTATGCAAATGGAGAGAAAATATTACATAGATAATCTAAGATGGCTGGCAATCCTGCTGCTTTTTCCATTCCACGCTGCACAGATTTGGAGTGGAGGCGAATACAGCGGATTTTACATATGGTCACACACTAACACCGTTCTTTATGTGTTTTCAACTGCCGTATATCCGTGGTATATGACCTTTTTGTTTACTATTGCAGGCATGAGCTGTAAATATGCTCTTCTAAAAAGGACCAACAAACAATTTGTTATAGAGCGAACTAAAAAACTACTCATTCCGTTTTTCTTTGGACTGCTTGTACTTGTTCCTGTAATGACCTATACTGCAGAAGTGTTCTTCAATGGATACACCGGTACTTACTTGCAGCAGTATAACTTATTTTTCACAAAAGAAACCGATTTAACAGGATATCATGGAGGCTTTACTCCTGCACATCTTTGGTTTTTACTTTATTTGTTTGTCATTTCTTTAGCAACACTTCTAATCATTCTCTTACAAAAGAAATGTTTACCGAAATTCAAAGTTGGCAGTATTTCATATTTCTTCATTATTTTGCTATTTGTCCCAGAGTGGCTATGCCAACATGTCCTGAATATAGGCGGTAAAAGCTTAGGGCAATTTATGATACTGTTTTTGTTCGGATACTATATCCTTTCGGAAGAAAGCATTCTGCAAAAACTAAAGCAATACCAGTATGTAAGCTTGGCGATTTGCATCCTGTCAGGCAGTCTATACACCTATCTGTACTGTTTTGAAAATCTCCGAAACATCTGGATGACCGGACTCTATATTCTTTTTGGCTGGATGGGAATTATTACGCTGCTTTGCATAGGACAGACAAGGTTGAACTTTCATAACCCGATTAGCGTTTATTTTACCCAAGCGTCTTTCCCTGTTTACATTCTCCATATGCCAATTCTGGTCGTGACAGGTTTTTTCGTCTTGAAATTACCTGTTGGTGTTGCAGGGCAATTTCTATTGATTGTATTGATTTCGTTAATTGCAACATTTTTAATATATGAAATCATAAAGAGAGTGCCTGTTTTACGGTTTTTTCTTGGAATGACGAAGCAAATATTATGAAAATGTTCTCTTTGATTTGAGTAAACAAAATGTTATTTGTGTTATTTGGAGCAGTGATTTGTCAGTATTGCATGGACGATATGGCATATACCTATGTGGATAATGGAAAATTCGTTATATGCTGAACAGGTCCACAAATCAAAAAGGATATTTCACAATAAAAATGTCGCAGGACGGTCTATCCTGCGGCATTCTTATCTCATATGCTATGCTCCGCTTTTCATCCCCTCTGTCATCTCTTTCACATACTCTCCCACATGTGCGGGCGCTTCCATCCCGTACTTCTCGATGATCTTCACAATGGCGGAGCCAACGATAGCGCCATCGGAGACATCGGCCATCTTCCGCGCCTGTTCCGGGGTTGATATCCCGAAGCCGATGGCGCAGGGAATATCCGTATTCTGTCTGACTACCTCCACGATGGATGCAAGATCCGTCTTGATCTCGCTCCGGGTTCCGGTCACGCCGAGGCTCGACACGATGTAGAGAAATCCTTCCGCCTCCTTCGCGATCATGGCGATGCGGTTTTCGGAAGTGGGCGCGATCAGGGAGATCAGATCCACGCCATAAGTATGGCACAGCGGCAGGAACTCCTCTTTCTCCTCATAGGGCAGATCCGGCAGAATGATGCCGTCCATCCCAATCTCTTTGCAGGTAGAAAGAAAACGCTCCGCACCGTAAGAGAATACCACATTGGCATAGGTCATAAACACCATAGGCACCTTCACGTCTCGTCTGAGCGAACGTACCATATCAAATATCTTATCTGTGGTGACCCCTCCGGTCAACGCCCGCAGGTTTGCCCCCTGTATCACCGGTCCTTCCGCCGTGGGATCGGAAAAGGGAATGCCCAGCTCTATGAGGGACGCGCCGTTTGCCACCGCCTCCCGCACCACCGCCATAGTGGTCTCCAGATCCGGATCTCCACAGGTTACAAAGGCGATAAATGCCTTTTTATTTTCAAATGCCTCTCTGATCTTACTCATGGATATCCTCCCCTCTGTAACGCGCGATCGCGGCGCAGTCCTTGTCTCCTCTGCCGGATATGGTGATCACAATGATCTGTTCCTTGCCCATAGTCGGCGCGATCTTTCTTGCGTAAGCCACCGCATGGGCTGACTCGATGGCCGGAATGATCCCTTCCATTTTAGAAAGATATTCAAAAGAGTCCACAGCCTCCTCATCCGTCACCGGCACATACTCCGCCCGCCCGATATCATGCAGGTGGGCATGCTCGGGGCCGATCCCCGGATAGTCAAGCCCCGCCGAAATCGAATAGACCGGTGCGATCTGCCCGTATTCATCCTGACAGAAATAAGATTTCATCCCGTGGAATATCCCCAGCTTTCCGGTATTCACCGTAGCCGCCGTCTCAAAGGTATCAATGCCTCTGCCCGCCGCCTCACAGCCGATCAGTCTGACATCCTTATCCTCTATGAAATGATAGAAGCTGCCCATAGCATTGGAACCGCCGCCTACACAGGCGATGACCGCATCGGGAAGCTTTCCCTCGCGCTCTCTTAACTGTTCCTTGATCTCTCTGGAAATCACTGCCTGGAAATCCCGCACAATAGTGGGGAACGGATGCGGTCCCATCACGGAACCGAGACAGTAATGTGTATCTGAAATCCGGGAAGTCCACTCCCGCATGGCCTCCGAAACCGCGTCCTTCAGTGTCGCCGTTCCCGTCTTCACCGGGATTACCTCTGAGCCCAGCAGCCGCATGCGATAGACATTCAGGGCCTGTCTTATGGTATCCTCCTCCCCCATGAAGACTACGCACTCCATTCCCAGCAGCGCAGCCGCCGTGGCAGTCGCCACACCGTGCTGTCCCGCTCCCGTCTCCGCAATCAGACGGGTCTTTCCCATCTTCTTCGCCAGAAGCGCCTGTCCCAGCACATTGTTGATCTTGTGGGAACCGGTGTGGTTTAAGTCCTCTCGTTTCAGATAGATCTTGGCGCCGCCCAGATCCTTTGTCATCTTCTCTGCATAATACAGTCGGGAAGGTCTTCCCGCATAATCGTTAAACAGCGTTGTAAGCTCCCTGTTAAACTCAGGGTCTTTCTTATAATGCTCGTACGCCTCCTCCAGTTCGATCACCGCATTCATCAGTGTCTCCGGAATATACTGTCCTCCATGTATTCCAAAACGTCCGTTATTATTTGTCATAATCTCTATCCTTCCTAATATTATCGTAATCTATTCTGCGCGGAGAATGCCATTTTCTAGCCGCTCACACAACGCACCGCCCACACAAAAGCTCTCATCTTCTCCACATCCTTGTACCCGTCCGTCTCTATGCCTGAGCTCACATCCACCGCATAGGGTCTCCACTTCCTGACCGCCTCTCCCACCGTAGATGCGTCCAGACCGCCGGCCAGAAAGTAAGGCCGCTCCATCCCGGCAAGCAAGCCCCAATCAAAGGCTGTGCCGGTGCCGCCGCTGCCCGCATCCAGAAGCACTAGATCCGCGCTGCACCCGGCGGCCCTGCGGATATCCTGCTCTTCCTTCACGGAAAAGGCTTTGATAATGGGTTTGTCCGTGAGCGTCCGCAGCCTTTCGATATAGGCATCATCTTCGTTGCCGTGGAGTTGGGCCATGTCGATCACCCCTGTTTCAAGCAGCTCCGCTGCGTTTTCAGGCGTCTCGTTCACGAACACCCCCACTGCAAGGATCTGGGGTGCAAGCTGTTTTCGCAGCGCAGCGGCCCGTTCAGGCAAAACATAACGTGTGCTTTTTTTAGCAAAGACAAAGCCGATATACTCCGGCAGCAGCTCGTTGGCCGCTTCGATATCACATTCTCTGGACAGACCGCAGAGTTTAATCTTGATTTTATCTTCCATATTCTATTTTACTTTCCATTCCTTTTTCACCATTTTCAGTACTTTGAAAATCAAATCAGGGTTGCAGGGAATTTTTCCCTGCTTCACGCAGAGTTGATAACATCCGTTTTTTATCTTTCACCCGCATCAGCGTCTCTCCTACCAGCACCGCATCTGCACCGATCTGCCGTAATCTGCTCACATCCTCCGGCCCTTTCACACCACTCTCAGAGACAAACACCACCTCAGAGGGAATCCGGGCCCGAAGCCGGATGCTGTTCTCTGTATCCACGGTAAAATCCTTCAGATTCCGATTGTTGACGCCGATCACGCGTGCCCCTGCCTGAAGCGCCATATCCACCTCCGCCTCATCGTGGGCTTCCACCAACGCAGACAACCCCAGGGTATCACAGACCGCCAGATACTCTCTGATCTGTTCTTCGCTTAAAATGGAACAGATCAAAAGCACTGCGGAAGCGCCAAGCAGCTTGGCCTCATAGATCATATATTCATCCACCGTAAAATCCTTTCGCAGACAGGGCGTGGAGACCGCAGCCGCAATCTCTCTCAGATAGGCATCGCTCCCCAGAAACCACTTCGGCTCTGTCAGCACGGAAATGGCATCCGCCCCGGCGGCCTCATACTGCCCGGCAATCTCCAGATAGGGAAACTCCGGTGCGATCAGCCCCTTGGAGGGAGACGCCTTCTTGCACTCACAGATAAAGGACATGCCCGGTTTTTGCAGCGCTTTCTCAAAGGAGAAGTTGCCCTTTTTCATGTATAACGCCTGGTTTTTTATTTCTGTAAGGGGCAGATTCTTCTTAGCCTGCTCCGTGCGGTAAGTCGCGTGCTCCGCTAACTGCTCTAGTATATTCGCCATCTTTTTTACCACTTCTTTCCGTGTTAAGTCATGATTTAGTGTTTCCTTTTTACAGATTGACTTATTCGGTCATCTCTTCTAATTTGCAACAGTTATGCATTACTCAATGCAATAAACTGCTCCAGGGTCTTCACCGCCTTGCCGGAATCAATGATCTCCGCTGCCAGTTCAACACCCGCCTTCATGGTGTCCGCCTTGCCGTCAATATATCTGGCAGCTCCTGCGTTCTTCAGTACGGCGTT
>CAMWMO010000093.1 GCA_947175305.1 uncultured Lachnospiraceae bacterium | reverse complement strand
TGTCCCACCTCGGAGTTTCCCATCTGTCCGTCCGGCAGGCCTACCGCCATACCGCTGGCATTACCCTTCACGAAAGGGCATTCCGCCATCAGCTTATCCATCACCGGCGTTTTCGCCAGCGCCACCGCATTGCCCTCCGTCTTCTCATTGAGACCGTAGCCGTCCAAGATCATCAATACTGCCGGTTTCTTACTTCCCATGATTTTTTCTCCTTTTCTTTCTTACTCTTTTATTCTATCAATCTCTGTAAGATTAACTCCCAAGCTTGTAAGCAGTGCTTTTAATGAAACATAATCTTCCTTGAGATCAGCGTAGGTTCTCACTGCATTTTCTTCTTTTGCTAACAGCATACGCTTCTGCACTTTCTGGAAATCGTTTATGGCATCTCTTATAATCTCTGCACCGTTTGGCATTCGATCACCTACTTTCCATAATAATCTGTCCTAACCGTTACAGCCTTATTATAGCCGTTTTATGAAAAAGTGTAAAGCGATTCAACACTTCCTCTGCTTGTTTTTCCTTTGTCCGCATTATATAATCACAACTATGGAAAACCTATATCGCATCAAATACCAGAGCCAACTTTATGAACTGCCCTACTCGGTGGTCTACAGCCGCCGGAAGACCTGCTCCATCAGTATCTCCGCCGAGGGCGAGATCACCCTGCGGGTTCCCCTTCGCACCTCCAAAGCGGATATCCGGCATCTTTTGCTGGAAAAGCAGCACTGGATCATCACCCACTATTTAGCGGCTGTGGAGCGGACGAAACGCCGCCCTGTCTCCGACCTGACAGACACCCAGCGAGCCGCACTGGAAAAGCGGTATATCGAGGCCGCCAGAGAATATTTTCCCATACGTGCAGCCTACTTCCTGCCCCTCACCGGCGGCAGCTACGAACGCATCACCATCCGGGATCAGAAGACCCGCTGGGGGAGCTGTAGCGCCAAAGGCACTCTCTCCTTCAACTGGCGTCTCATGCTGGCGCCGCCTGCCGTCCTGGATTACGTGGTCGTCCACGAGCTTTGCCACTTGACCCACATGGATCACTCCGCCGCGTTCTGGGCGCTGGTGGAACAGGTCTGTCCCGACTACCGCACTCACCGAAAGTGGCTGAAAGAACATGGACAAGAACTTATACTCTAGTTCTATTTTGTCTTGATGCGAAGCGACCCGTAGCGGGTGCCGAAACTGTCGTTTCGCTTATCGTAAGCGCTGCCGTCACGCCTTACGTCTTTCGGCCTGCTGTTCCGGTTACTCTTATCGCTGTAGCTACCTTTGCCGCCCCGGCTGTTCCTATCGCCATAACCGCCTTTACCGTTCCGATTGTTCTTATTGCCATAACCGCCTTTGCCGCCTTTGCCATTCCGGCCCTGAGAGGACTTGCCCAGTTTCTTCTCAAAGAAAAATTTCTCCGCCCGGATATCCTCGATCTCATCCCCCAGCTTCATCTTCATAAAGGCCGCAGCGATCTGGGTCGCGCTGTACTGTCCGAGCGCCACCGCGTCTAAAATATACTCCACAGCCCTGCTGATATCGTCATTTTCAATCACAGCCACAGCTTCCTGCAAAATCTTCTCCGCTTTTCTTGCCGTGATATCCGCCGCATTAGGTATCTTGCGCTCCTTGATCTTCGTGTGGCAGATGCGCTCGATATCCCGTATTTTATAAGCCTCTCTTCCCACCACAAGGGTGAAGGATCTGCCGGTCTTTCCCGCCCGTCCGGTCCTGCCGATCCGATGGACATAGTACTCAATATCCTCCGGCACATCATAATTATAGACTGCCTCCACATCGTTTACGTCGATGCCTCTCGCCGCCACGTCGGTGGCGATCAGGATATTTGTCCTGCCGCTGCGGAACAGATTCATCACCGTATCTCTCTGGCCCTGAGTCAGATCCCCGTGCAGACCTTCCACCTCGTAGCCTCTGCCCTTCAAATGTTCTGTCAGCTCATCCACCATCCGCTTGGTATTGCAGAAGATCAGGGCACGCTTGGGATCGTAGTAATCGATCAGGCGGCAGAGAACCTCCTCTTTATCCTGCTTCCGCACCTGATAGTATGCCTGTTTGATCAGCGGGATAGTCACCTCTTTCGGCGTCATCTTCACATAAGCTGCATTCTTCTGGTAAGTCTTGGTGATATCCAGGATCGGCTTGGGCATGGTGGCTGAGAAAAGTCCTGTCTGCCGCTCCTTTGGCATCTCCTTCAGGATCGTCTCGATGTCCTCCCGAAAGCCCATATTTAACATCTCATCCGCCTCGTCTAAGACCACCGTGTGCACGCCATCCATCTTGAGCGTGTGTCTGCGCATATGATCCATCACGCGGCCGGGCGTCCCCACTACGATCTGTACGCCGGTCTTTAAATTCTTGATCTGCTTATAGATTTCCTGCCCACCGTAAACCGGGAGCACCTTGATACCGTTCATGTACTTAGCAAACTTGCGCAGCTCATCCGCCGCCTGCATGGCAAGCTCTCTGGTGGGACACAGGATCACCGCCTGAAGAGACCGATTCTCCGGATCGATCTTTTGCAGGATTGGAATCCCGAAAGCCGCTGTCTTGCCGGTGCCCGTCTGCGCCTGCCCGATAATATCCTGCCCTGTCATAAAGAGCGGGATCGCCTGCTCCTGAATAGGCGTCATATGTTCAAAACCCAGCTCCTTCACGGCACGCAGGATCCTGCCGTCGATCCCGGCCTCCTCATAGCGCATTCCCTCTCCGCTCTCCTGTGCAGACTCATCATAGCGGTTTGCCGTCAGGATCTCTTTCTCTAAAAAAGTATCGAATTGCTCATTGTTCTTTTTTTTCCCTTTACTCATCTTTCCTCCCACATAAGTTTACATAAGAATTGCTGCCAGCTTTGAAGGCATGGCAGCATTGTCACCCGTTTTTTCATTTGAATCCTTTACCTTAAGCCCGATAAATCCTGCGCAGTTTGCTCACCGCCCGATCCCTGATCAGGCATTCCCCATGCTCCTCCAAGTACCGCATCCGCTCCTCGCAGACTGCGATCAGGTTTCCGAACTCTACCGCCTGGGCGCTGATCTTATTGAACATCTTGTAAGAGAGCCTGTTTTTTTCCAGCACCAGATAATAGGCCTCCCCTTCTTTATAGAGGTGGCTCTTCACAGAATATGTATTCGGGATCGTCGCAGCATACTGCATCGTCTGGTGCATGGTATGGAAGACGAACATCCTGCGGTTTTCATCAAACTCCTGATCCGCCTGCTGTGCCTTCACCTTAGCCTGTTCCTCCTGCCCGGCCAGCTCCGCACTGAACTCCTGCAGCACTTCTTTTAAGTTTTGCAGCATCTCCTTAAATGCCATCGGTCCCTCATCCGTAAAAGTGACCACGAGCCCGTCATCCTTGAGAGGGGTGATCTGCATGGCAATATTGCCATTGTTGATCTGATATCCCACCTCATCGTGAGCCCGCTCGATGATATCCCTCAGAAACTCCTCGCCTCTCTCATTGCGCTCGAAGATATCCGATAGCGTGAGTCCATATTCCGTCATATCATCCGCCGAGACAATACATTGTACTGTTGCATCATTGATCTTCTTGTATTTCATGCAGCTTTCTACTCCCCTGTCTTTTCCTAACATCGCGTATTCGTATTATCATTATATATAGTATCACAGAAATACGCAATAAGAAAAAAACTTATCGCCCGACGTTCTTGATTTCCTCCAGCTTCCTCTCCTGTGCCGGATTTTGGATCTGGTATTTCTCATCCACCGTCGGCTGCCTGAAGCGGAATCCACCGTCCTCATCACATAACACCTGTATTGCCAGTGGGGAAAGCCGGCAAATAAAAACATCCTCGTAACCTGCAAGCTTCAACCCGACACACAAGTGAAGGGCAATATTCTCCTCCCCCTCAAAGGCCTCGCTGTCAAGATCAAAACTCACTGTATCGGGTGATACACATACCTCCTCTATGGGAAGTCCCGCATAGTCGGAGATATCCAGTATACCGGCCATTCCGTCCTTATCACAGAACACCCGCACCTGCTCCCTCTCCTCATCAATCTGATAAGTCATATGCCAGTCAGCCCAGGAAAGATAGTCCTCCTCCGGAAGCACCTTTAAATCCACCGTGCCGGTTTCATACCGGAAACCGCTGGCAAGCCGCCAGATTTCCGTCTCGGAGCTCTCTTCCTCCATATATTTCAAGACAAAGCGTCTCGGCAGACCGTCCGCCGCCTGTTCCAGCACCCTGATATTCCCGCTGACGCCATTCATGCCGGAGGGATACCATACAAGATCAAAGGTGTTTACATCCTCCCCGATCAGGGTTTTCATACCCCGGCAGCCGAAATCTTTCGTAAACAATCCATAGAGCGATATGGATTCCTCTTCGTTGTTACAGAGCAGATACCAGTCCTCCTCCGGCGCATCTTGCCGCACTCCCGTGTTGTATTCATAAAAAAGCTGCATATCCACCCGCCGATTCAGGAAAAGCTCGCTGTCGTCCTTCCCTTCCATAACGCCGTGATAGTTCAAAACCTCCTCAAAGGCCGCCTGCTTTGCCGCATCAAGCGCCTCATACTCCGCCCGAATCTGTTCAAATTCCTTGTTCAGCTCATTTTCAAGCTCCCACAGCCTGTCCATTTCAGAGATGCCGTCTCCGTTCTGCCCTTCCGATACATTCATCTCCCGCACATTTTCATCGGCCTCCGGCTCGCCAATCTCTTCGTTTACAATGACCTCCGCCTCGTCCTCCTGCGCTCCCGTAAAAGCACAGCCGCAGATCAGACAGACCATAGAGAGCACCGCCACAAGAACAACGGCTTCCGTCTTATTTCGTTCGGCCAGCGACACAATCCGCTCTCTGACGCTGCGCTCACCTCCGGAAAACATAAGCGGCATACCGGGACATTCCGTCCTGCCTCCGCTCTCCTGCAAAAGAGCAAGCAAGGTTCTTCCGTAAGCAAACCTTTCTTCCTCACCCAACACTTTGACCGCCGCCTCGTCACAGGCAAGATCGCTGTCCTGTCTCGCCGCGAAGGCCGCCGCCCACACGAAAGGATCAAACCAGTAAACCGCCGCAAGCGCACAACGCAAAAGCGCCCAGAAACCGTCTCCGTGCACTGCATGACAGTATTCGTGTGCCAGAATATGCGTCAGTCCCTGTTCCGCCCCCGACGACTGTTCGCCGATGTAAATATGCCGTCCCACCAGACAGGGGCTCGGCAGTCCCTTCACCTGATATACCCGTATGCCACGGTCCGCAAGTCTTTTCCCTATGATGACAGGAAGTTCCTCTCCGGTTATCTGCTCTCGGTTTTTGCGCAGATACCGCACAAAGCGCATCCTCATAAAAAGCATATATCCGCTCACAGTGAGAAAGCCCAAAAGCCACGCCACCCATATCATGTAAACCGGAGAACCGACTTCTCTCTCAACAGATTCTATCTTTGCGGCAGCCGTCGGAGAGCCACCCGGATTCTTTTGCGCACCATCAATAACATTTGTTATATCTGAACTCTGTCCGTCTGTTTCCTGCGCCGGGTGCTGTAAAAGAAAGTCCGTCTCTGCACCGATTCCCTTACTCTGCGCGGCATGAGTCTCTTCCTCTTCCCCTGCATTTTCCTGTCTCTCTGTCTCACCGGCACCGTTCGCCGTCTGTCCGTTTTCAGAATCGGAAATTCGGGCATCCGACTGTCCGCTTGCCTGCAAGAAAGCCGGCAACAGATTCAACACGCTGACAGGGCTTGTACCCACAGACACGGGCATAAGCAATCTGAGCGCCACCAGAAGCCACAGGGCATAGCGGAGCCGCATACTGATCTTTCCCAGAGTCAGCTTCCGCAAACATAAAATTCCCAGAATCATCACCGTTGAGGTGACCAACAATTCAAACATCACAGCCTCCCACCGTCCTTTCCGTTCTCTGTCTCCCTTGTTCCTTCTTCGTCATTCTCAGCCATTTTCTCTGCCTGCCGCAGGATATCGTAAAGCTCTGCGATCTCCTCCCCGGAAAGAGCCTTCTGCTGTACCATCGTATTCAGCATAAGTCCCATCCTGCCATCGAATACCTTCTCCAAAAACTCCTCCGTCTCCTGCAGCGCAGCTTCACACCTCTCGATCTTCGGATAATACTGCTTTGCCCGCCCGACCGTCTCATAGCCGACAGCTCCTTTATCCTCCATCCGCTTTAAAAAAGTCATGACTGTATGCTTTGTCCAGTCTGTTGTTCCTTGAAACCGGTGGGTCAGTCGCATGATCGTCTGGGGCGACTCCTCCCACAGAACATTCATAACCTTCCATTCCGCCTCTGATAATCTGATCATATCTGCGCTCCTGTCTTATGCATGGTTGACATTTGCCTACCTTCCCTCTCATAATACTCTGTTGGTAGGCGTGTGTCAACCTTTCTTTTTGTCCTTTTTGTCTGTATTTATCGTTAGAACGTTTATTTATTCAGAAATTTTGTATTTTTATAGAATTTTTTTAGAATAATTACTTTCTTTTATTATAAAAAGCTGCTACATCAAGTAGTGGCTTTTTCTTTTATAAAAGTTCTTGCAATCGTTTCAAAA
>CAMWMO010000092.1 GCA_947175305.1 uncultured Lachnospiraceae bacterium | reverse complement strand
GCAGGGCAATATGCTGCGCATCTATAAGCCTTTCACCATACTGTCCATCGCCGCGGTCTTCAACGGTCAGAAACTTCTGATAGGCGAGGAACAGCATATTAGTTTACATAATAAATTTATTGCCCCCCAGGCCAAGGTGCTTGTGGTGGACGACAATGCCATGAATCTAAAGGTCATGGCCAGACTTCTTTTGCCCTACCAGCTTAAGGTGATCATGGCAAGCAGCGGACAGGAAGCTCTGGAAAAGCTGAACACGCCGGAATTTGACTGCGTTTTCTTAGACCACATGATGCCGGAGATGGACGGTGTGGAGACACTGCATAAGATCAGACAAAAGCCCGGCCTTTACTACCAGTCGCTTCCCGTTATCGCCTTCACCGCCAACGCCATCGGCGGCGCCAGGGAAATGTTCATGGCGGAAGGCTTCAACGACTTTATCGCCAAGCCTATAGAACTCAGCGTATTAGAGCGCATCCTGCGCCGCTATATCCCTTCCCAGATGCAGATCATCGTGGATGAGGACGATGCCGCCGCACAGACCATCGCCAGAACGCCTGTATCGGAAACCCAGGCTCCTGTCCCCGCCTCTTCCGAAATGACTGACCCGACGGATAAAACTGTTATCTCCAAGGCAAAGCAAAAGCTGTCCCGCGCAGGCGTCAGCTTGGAACAGGCCATTGCCTACTGCGGCGACGAGGAGGGCTTTAAGGAGATCATCTCCATCTTCCATTCCGAGGGACAAAAGCGCAGGGATCATCTGACCCATTTCTTTAAGGAGCATGACTGGAAAAATTACGTTATCTCCGTCCATGCCCTGAAAGGCAACGCCAAATCTGTCGGCGCCGGCGAACTGTCAGAGATGGCCAGAGAGCTGGAGATGGCCGGCAAGGAAAACCGGATCGACTACATCTTAGCGCACCATGAGGCCATGATGGAAAACCATGATAAGCTTCTGGAGGCTCTGGACGATAATCTGTTTGTCTACCCTGACGCTGCCAATAAGGCGAACGAGACATCCTCAAAGGATAAGATTGAACTTCAGCAACAGGATGCCGCACCGCGGGATGAGGCCTATCCTGCCGAAACTGCAGACAACGACGGATCGATCCCGGAAGAACTGCTTGATCAGATCAGCGAGCGGTTGTCAGCTTTTGAAAGCGAGGGACTGGCCGAGCTTCTGGATCAACTGGAACAGTTCTCCGGGCAAAAGCCCTCTGTCATAGAGAGTGTACAGCAGATACGGGAACTGGCCGCTGATTTTGATTTTCTCGGCGCCGCCGAAGTTCTGGAAAGGATGGAAAAATAACGTATGCGTAAAAATATTCAGCACTTTTTTCAAACTCTGTTTCCCGGACAGCTTGAATTTAAAGAACTCATCAACCGAATGGTGATGCTTCTGGCGCTCGCTTCTTCCTTGATCGGCATTGTTCTGGTCCTTTTGGGCGCTAATCCCAGGGTTTTATATGCATTGCTGCCTATATGCGTGATTTCCGGCCTTTCCATCCGGCTGACTCTCAAGCAGCATAACAGCAAAATGGCATCCTGGCTCCTCGCGATCGGCATCAACATGGTCTTCTTTCCGCTGCTATTTATCACAAGCGGCGGCACGCAGAGCGGTATGCCGGTCTGGCTCGTACTGGGGGTAGTCTACATTTTCCTTTTATTTGAGGGACGTTCCTTTCTGTTAGCCATTACCCTTTCCCTCCTCTCCTTTTTGGGAACCTATCTGGCGGCCTACTACCGCCCGGAACTCGTACCCGAGTCCACCCGGTTCTACAGCTTTTCGGATTCCTATATCGCATTGATCTGTGTAAGCTTTTTTATAGGTATACTCTTAAAAATGCAGGCGAAGACCTACGAGCAGGAAAAACAGCTGGCAGAGCAGCAGCGGAAGGAGACGGAGCAGATCGCCCGCTCCAAAGACGCCTTTTTTGCCAATATGAGTCATGAGATCCGCACCCCCATCAACACCATCATCGGGTTAAACGAGATGATCCTCCGGGAGGATATCTCCGACGAGATCGCGGAAAACGCCATCAATATACAAAACGCCAGCAAAATGCTGCTCACCACCATAAACGACATTCTGGATCTCTCCAAGCTGGAATCCGGCAAAATGGAGATCGTGCCGTCTCAGTATGAGATCAGCTCCATGTTCAGTGACCTGGTGAATCTGATCTGGGTCCGGGCGCACCAGAAGGATCTGGAATTCAAGGTGGCCATCGATCCTGAGATCCCCTCCATGCTCTACGGCGACGAGGTTCGGATCAAACAGGTGGTCACCAATATGTTGACCAATGCGGTCAAATATACAAGCTCCGGCTCCGTCACACTGAGCGCCAAGGGAGAACGCCTGGGCGCCGACCAAATTCTCCTGCGCATTTCCGTGGAGGATACCGGCATGGGCATCCGCAAGGAAAGCCTGGAGGATCTCTTCAGCTCCTTCAAGCGGGTGGATGAGTCGGACAACCGCAACATCGAAGGCACGGGACTTGGCCTTTCCATCTCCAAACAGCTCATAGAGATGATGGGCGGTAAGATCACAGTGGACAGTGTTTATCACAAGGGGTCTGTCTTTACCATAGAATTGCAGCAGCGCATCGTCAACGCAAGACCCATCGGCGTCATCAATTTTGCGGTGCAAAAGCAATTAAACCAGCGAGAACGCTATCAGCAAAGCTTTTTAGCTCCGGACGCCCGTATTCTGGTGGTGGACGACAATACCATGAATCTGATGGTAGTGACGAAGCTCTTACGGGAGACAAAGGTGCAGGTAGATACCGCCGAGAGCGGCAAGGAATGTCTGAAAAAGACGGCGGAGAATACCTACCATGTCATTCTGATGGATCACATGATGCCGGAGATGGATGGACAAGCCACCCTGCAGGCCGTGCGCAGTCAGGCCAAGGGCTTCTGCCAGAAGACTCCCGTGATCGCCCTGACCGCCAATGTCATGACCGGCGCAGAGCAGATCTATCAGGACATGGGCTTCGACGGGTATATGGCAAAGCCCATCAGCGCACCCCTTCTGGAGGCAACCCTGTTAAAATATCTGCCCTCCGATCTGATCGAATACACGATGGATTTCTCTGACACAGAGACAGAGGATATGGAGGGACTCAACCAGATCAGCAATGCAAGAAAACGAAAGATCGCCATCACGGCGGACTGCATCTGCGATCTGCCTCAGGATCTCTTAGACCGTTACCAGATCCGCCTTATGTACTGCTATGTACATACAAAGGAGGGCCGCTTCTGTGACCTCTTTGAGATATCCTCGGACAGCCTGCTTGCCTATCTGCAGACAGAGGGCAACACTGCCCACTCCTCCACGGCGGAGCCATCCGCCTACGAGTATTTCTTCGCGGAGACGCTGACGGAAGCGGAGCACGTTATTCATCTCACCGCTACCATTGACCTGAGCGGTGCTTATCCCAATGCCACCCAGGCCGCCAAAGCCTTTGACAATGTCACTGTGGTGGACTCCGGACATATCAGTAGCGGACACGGCCTCATGGTGCTCTACGCGGCAATGCTGGCGGAGGAGGGCAAGAGCGTGGAGGAGATCTGCCAAGCTCTCGAAAGCCACAAGGAACGGATTTTTTCCAACTTTCTGGTGCCGAGTACCGCCACTCTCTATCGCAACGGCAAAGTCGGCGGCGGCGTCCACAAGCTCTGCAGCGCGTTAAACCTGCATCCGATCCTGTCCATGTCTAAAAACAAATTAAAGCTGTGGCAGATCGCGACCGGTAATGTACACCACATGAACAGACAGTATGTGAAAACACTGTTTAAGCACCCCAAGACCATCGACTCAAGGCTTCTCTTCGTCACCTATGCGGGCTGCAGTGTGAAGCAGATTGACGAGGTTCTGGCATTGGTGGAACAGTATATCAAATTTGACAAGATCGTCCTGCAGAAGGCGTCAGCCACCGTTTCCAGCAACTGCGGCATCGGCACCTTCGGACTGATGTTCACTAAATTGGAAAGACAGGAACCGTAAGGGCTCCTGTCTATTTTTACTCTAATATGTCTTCTCTTTCTTCTGCATCTTCCTCAGCATTTTCCTCATGCACCGCCATTTCCCGGCTGCTTTCCGGAAAGGAAACCGTCACCGTAAACAGATCCGCATTGGTCTCCACCAGAAAGCTCCCGCCGCAAGCCTCTGTAAAGCTCTTCGCAATGGAGAGTCCCAGGCCGCTGCCGCCGTCGGTGCGGCTGTCATCCCCCCGCACGAAACGCTCTGTAAAGTCCTTGTTGTCTGCAAGCTCCACGCTGGAGGTGTTCTTGATCTGCACCACCGCTTCTTTCTCCCTGGTCTCCAGAGTCAGATAGATCCTTGAACCCTCCAGAGAATAGCGCAGAGCGTTCTGAAGCAGATTCTGGAACACCCGGTAGAGTCTCTGTCCGTCAGCCTGCACAAATACCGGCGTCTGCGGAATGGCCGCTCTCATGATCAGAGAACTCTCCTCGATCTGTCCATTCATATCCGCCAGCGTCTGCCGCAAAAGCTTACCCATATCCAGAAGCTCCGTCTGCATCGGCAGCTGCCCGGAGGTGGCCTTGCTCACCTCGAAGACATCCTGCACGATGCTGCGAAGCCGCTCCGACTTTTCCCCTAAGATCTGAATATACTCCTTCACATGCTGCGGCAGATCCTGTTCCTGCCGCAAAAGCTCCACATAGCTGATGATGGAGGTGAGCGGCGTCTTGATATCATGTGACACATTGGTCACCAGATCCACCTTCATCCGCTCGCTCTTGATCTGCTCCGCCAGCGCCGTCTCCAGCCCTATCCTGATCTCGTTCAGGTTTTCCGCCGCCTCCCGCAGATCCGAGTCCTCCGGGAGCCGCAGATCGTCGGTCAGCTTTCCCTCTCGCACCGCCCCGATCCGGTCCGAGAGCGCCCCGATATCCTCCGCCAGCCGTCTGCTCTTCCGAAGCCGCAAAAAATCGCTCCCGACAAACAGCAGCAGGGTGCCGAGCACCGCGAAGGCTGCCATTACAATCAATCCGCCCAACCCTCTGAAACCGAAGATCCTGCCGTCCTCGTACCATTCCCAATAATCATAGTATGCGCTGATATATTCCTCCCATGCCATGTAGGCCGCCAGCACGACCGCAACCGCCACAAGGATCACACCTCCATCCGCAAACAGTCGCTTCCGCTCTCTCTTCACCAGCCGTTTCTGCACCGGATATTTCAGCTCCCGCATCTGCCGCCGCTTAAACATCTCCTGTCTCTGCCGCTTTACATTCGCTCTGCCGTCCAGAACCGCCGCAAACGCAAGCCAGAGCCAGACCGTCAGGCAGCTCGCCGCCATCCTCATATGATTTAACAGGAAAGCATAATCACTGTCCAGAAAAAGCTGACGCTCCGCACACCAGTGGATTCGCCCGAAAGCTTCCCCACCCGGCAGAATCGTAAAGGCCGCCAGGATCAGAAATACCACAACCTTCAGGACAAGGGGAATCTTCCCCAGAATCTTCGTAAACTCTCCTATGGCACTCCCCAGACTTTTCCGCAGGATAAGAGACAGCACAAGCAGTACAATACCCGCTATCAAAAACATACAGCTTCTATGGAACAACCAGTCCCACAGCTTGACCGATTCATTCAGATAATACAGGTTTCCGCCGTACTGGCTGATTCCGTTGCCCTCATAGCTGCCCACCATATAGAGCTCAGGCGTCTTCGCCGCCGCCAGAAAGATCACAGCTTCCTTTGCCGGATCACCCAGCTTAAAATTGGCATAGCCCGGCACCCGCCAGTCGTTCCTTGTCCGGTAGACACCGTCCCCGTAAACGTCCACCTGTCGGCCGTCTTTGGCGATCTGCACTTTACCATCTCCCTCCCTGTTGTACCAGAGAAGAAAATTGTACTCCCCGTCAGGGAGCGCCTGCGCAAAATCTGCACCATTCCAGGCTGTTTTGGTCTGCTCCGCCAGCCCCTCGATATTCGTATACTGAAGCTCTCCCTGGCTGACGATGGCATAGAGAAGGTTCTGATCCTGACCCATATTATACAGATAGGCCTCCAGGGTCTTCTCCTTATCCACATTGCCTTCCTCGTCAAAATAAATGCCCCGATCACTCCCATAATACCCGTTTCCGACAGCATTGGCAAAATCATCCCCATACAGTTCAGCCAGTTCCAGCAGATAGGATTCCATGGCAGCCTCGTTGTCGTAAGGAAGCCCCATTTCCTGCAGCAGATGTTCCTTACTCTCCCGCAGATGATCCTCATAGTCATCGATATCGTAGTACGATGACTCCTCAAAATAGGCACCCTGCGCCACATTCGCCGCGTCCGCGCTCTCCTGCACCACCGTGGTCGCCACTTCCGCTGCTTCGCTCGCCTCTGCCTCCACATTCGCCGCATTCATACTTTTGTCCAGCCACTCCATAAAGCCGCCGTCATAGCCGTTCTGGATATACACACCGGAATTAGCTCCCGTGTACCAAGCGTTGCCGCCTGTGGCAACCCCCAGAAGTGAATTGAGCCGCTCCTCAATGATATAGCGAAACTGCTCCGTCTCCTGATAATCGC
>CAMWMO010000091.1 GCA_947175305.1 uncultured Lachnospiraceae bacterium | reverse complement strand
TCCTTAAACCGCTGGTACGCCTCCTCCTTGTTGTGGTCCCACACAAAGATGCCTATATCTGAAAGCCCTTCACGCTCCAATGCAGGCCCCAGGTGCTCTCTTACAAAAACCGCTTCCTCGTCCGAGGTATAAATACAGGAATCCCAGGTCTGCACTGCCATAGGTTCGTTCTGTACCGTCAGAAATTCGATCGGTATTCCTGCCTCCCGATAAGCCTTGATGAATTTCACAAAATATGCCGCCCAGGCCGGATAAAACTCCTCCTTTAGCTTCCCGCCGTTGTTCATCTCCCCGTTTGTCTTCATGAATGGCGGCGGAGACCAGGGAGATACCAGGAATTCCATATCTTCGCCTGCTTCCTTCTGGGCATCCTGAATCAGGGGAATGATCTCTTCAAAGTCATGGGCGATGGAAAAGGTCGTAAGTCCCGCATCCCCCTCCTCCACATAGGCATAATTTCCCAATGCAAAGTCGCAGCTGTTCATATGAACCCTTCCCAGATGATAACGCAGCCCCTCCTGCCCGAAATACGCCTCTGCAAGTTCTTTCTTTTTTCCCTCGCTCATACCGGCATAGTTGTGCGCCGCGCTCTCGGTAAACGCCCCGCCAAATCCTCGCATTGTCTGGTACACCACATCGGGATACACATTGATAACATGCATACAGTCCTGTACCGGCCCTGCCTCATGTACGGTCTCCGCCCACATCTTTCCGGCGCTGTAATCTGTAACGATCTGCCTGATCTTCTCCATTTGCTTTCACCTCACCCTTTCCTGAAATCGTTCTTCCCCTGTCAGCCAAGCAGGATCTCTATCCGTTCCACCCGTCCTGCCCGGACATCCTCAGCCAGTTTCCCGCTGACACATTCCGCAGTCACACTGACCTCACTCTTATTTTTGTAGATAAACTTCATTTCTTTCACCGTATAAGTTCCCGGTATATAATCCCTCTTTTCTTCCATCCGGTATTCGACTGCAATCTCGCCGAGAAGCGTAGCCAAAACGACTTTATCCTCCGGGATCAAATATTCCGGTATTGCCGGACTGGGCGCAAAGACAAGCTCACCGTTCTTTAATGCAAAGACATTTCTGCCGAACATCATCAGTTTCCACATACTGATAAATTCGATGGTGGAACCGGAAAGTCTAGCCACGAATCCTTTCCCGTGAATCTTCTCGTTGGGATTTTTGCTGCTTGCGATAAAGGAGGAGTTCTCATATATACTTCTGCCATAGACCTCGGGATCCAGGAACGGAACCGCCGCCTTATGAAAATCTGCAAAAAATTCCTCATACATACCACTTCTTAACAGTTCCAGCAGATACTTGTACTCCATGTGCAGCCAGATCGACTCATTCTCCAGCCAGCCGGGCGTAAACGCACGCCCTCTTCCAAGCTCATAGGATGCCTGCTCCAGAGAGGCATTTACCTTATACATGGACAACTTCCTGTCATACAGATCACTGTCCTTCACCTTCTCATACAGGCTCTTCTTGCTATCCTTTGGCATATCCAGTTTTAAATACCGTACCGGGCCTTCCAGAAAGGCCGGAATGCACTTCACTTCAAACCGGAGCGGATATATTCCATCCTGCTTCTTTTCATATTCGGGCACTTCATAGGAGAAGTAAGTCGGGCAGACGCCCTCACCATAAGTGCAGGCCTTTTCTATGCCATGCCGCACGACCGTTTCCCATTCTCTTAATACTGCCGAAAGCTCTCCGCTCCGATAGCTTCTTTTCTGACCCGAAATACCTGCAAACGTCTTATCCCGGTAAAGCTCCTTCACATCGTTAATGCGATTCCAAAACGAAAGCACTTCACCGTCTCCCGCAAGATTTTCTTTTTCCAACCGTATGATTAGCTGAAGTTCGTCAATAAAATTGGCAAGTTCCTCTGTGACCGCCACATCCGCCGGATATTTCTCCAATGCGGAAATGGTATAGTGCAGCATCCTCGCAAGCTCATATGTCTCCGCCATGGAAGAACCGAAAAGCCCCGGCAATCCGTTCAATGCATCATACCAGCCCGGTTTTCCTCCTTCCATCTCAACGCCCATCCCATAGGCGTCCAGCGCGGCAAACTTTGCGGCGCATAATAAGAGCAGTTTTTCCATCAAAGTGACACGGACCACTTCTCCGCTGCCGAATTGTGCCCGAACCAGTTTCTCCTCCGTGTTCCGCTTACTCTCTTCATTCAAAGCATGATATTGGCGCAGTCCGTTCTCTGTTTCCACATAGCGCTTTTTTCGCGGATTGATGTTGATCTGGGAAAGAAAATAGGTGTAATCCTCCTCATAAAGCATTTCCCGCTCTTTCTCCGGATTGATTTCCAGATAATCCTCTATCAGATCCAGATTATAAGTCCAATGATCGCTCCAGTATCCTTCCCCGAAATTACCGTTCACCATGCTGTCCGCAAAGTCAATGATCTGATAAAACAACGGTTCTTTCCATTCACCCAGCACATCGTCCAGCTTTGCCCACAATGCGCCCGGCGTGAACGGCCTGTCAACGAATTTTACAAGTTCCTCGGCCTTCTCCTCTTCCAGTTCTCCAAACAGAGCCTTTGCCTTCTCCTGCTCCAGCCTGTATGTAATTTTTTCCACCCCCAGCGGATTATAGCCGTCCAACTGGATCAGACTGTAAAATTCCTTAATGTTCTCTCTGCCGACAAAGGGTGCAAAGAATGTGTCACAGCGCCGGTTTTGATTCACATCGCGGAAATTGCCGTTGCCCTGTGAGAAAAATTCCGGCAGCATGGAAAAGTAGTTGTAATCCCGCTCCAGATCTCCGTGCTTTCTGGAATACACATAATACAGCTTGTTGTTTCCAAGAAGCATCGGATAACCACCCCGAAGCACATTATCCATATAGGTATATTGACAGTAGGTATCAAAGCTTTCCGAAGCCGTTTTTGTCGCGATGCCGCAGCAGAGCTCCTCCATAAGGCTCTCCGCCTCTTCCCGCTTCTCTTCAAAATAAGCGCCGTCCCTTTTTTCTTCCATGAACTGCTTTAAGTACTTTTTGTTTTTTACCTGACCGATGACTTCATATAAAACAATCGATTCACCGGACGCTAATGTCTTCTGCGCGCCATAAAAACTGCAGGGCAGAAGATTGTTGGTGATCTGCTTTTCCGCATATACACCCGCAAGACCATTTTCGGCAAAGCGGACCGCTGACTGCAGAGAACAGTCGTAAGCAAAAACAGCCTCTGTATCCACAACCGGTTTTAACAGTATTCCATCCTCCAAACACCCGAAGGAAAAATTACCGCTCTCAATCGCCCGCACTGCCGCAGTGTCCTCTATACTTGCCCGCACACGGAAATAAGGCACATTCTCCTCCAGATCCTCCACCTGCATCCACGCTTTCGCGGTCTGCGTCATATTTTTCAGGTTGTCATCGTCTACGCCATAAGGAATCAGCGCCGGCATACCATCCAGAATTTCCAGTGAAATCTCCTGATCATCCTGATTCGTCACTGTCACTTTTCTGACAAGAGCGCCCACCTTCTCCCCCGGCAAAGTATAATAGTCTACCCTTGTAAGCAGTTTCTCCTCCGCGTTTTCCTCCTGTATGGACAGACTGTTCATCCCGATCTCCATCTCCGGTGCCAGACTTTCCTTGGCAAAACATTCCACATAGCTTCCGTTTTTGCGTAAGAAAGTGCGAAATCCTGTCTGCTTTACATTCTGGTACGCCACGTGCGCCGGATAAAACTCCATGATCGCACTGTCCTTATTGTCTACGCCAAAGCTGACCACACATTGACCACGATTTACATAGTAACACCAGATCGGAGTACCCCGAACGCCTGCAATCCCCGGCAGGAAGCTTGCAAAAGTTGACTTTCTGCCGTAATCTTTCATGATGTATTTTTTTTGCCCCTGTTTCATAACAGTCCTCCTTCTGCTGCATCCAGTAAAATTTCTATTTTATGTACGCCCTCGGAAAGAGATGCTATCTCCGCTTTCCCAAGCACTGCTTTTACCATTCTTGTCCCGCTTCCATGCGGTGTTTCCGTAAGCGGTATTTCTCTTCCGTCTATTGCTGCCGAGCAGATGCGGTAATCTTCATATTCCGACTTCTGAGGATTTTTCATGATAATGTGGAATTTCTTTCCCGCGAAGAGAAGCGCCATCTCCGCTTTCCCCTCATCATCGAACTTCTCCTTCATAAGTGCAGGCACAATCTCCAGATCTCCTGCCTTCCCTCTGACGCCGAATACTTCCGTCACAACTGTCAACATGTACCAGCTCGCCGCCCCGGTCAGATAGTGATACATGCCCCGCCCTTTGGCATTAAAATATTCGGGGATACCGGGATAAATCTTACTCGTCTCAAAATCCATCGCCGTATCTGCCAAAGTCTGTAACGCTTTGTATCCTTTTCTTGCAAATCCTCTTTTGTACAGCGCATTGGCATACATGACTGTCATGTGAGAAAAGACCGCCCCGTTTTCTTTCTCGCCATAGGCGAAGCCAAACATTCTTCCCATGTCTGTTTTCATCTCATGGAAATCCGTATTCAGGCGATAGCCGCCGACATACCTGTCATACAGATATTTATCCGCGCTTCTCGCGATACTCCGAATCCGGTCTTCATCCGCGGTGCCGCCCATGATCGCGAAAACCTGCCCTGTCAGCATCATACGCGCGCCGCTCTCATGCTCACCCTCCACCTGTCTGCCATGGTTGTCGTAATACCCGTTGAACCATCCGTCTCCGTCCTGATCGGCCACCCATTCCGTCAGATTGATATGGCTGCTCATCCATTCCGCCTTTTCACGCAGATTCTCAGTCAGACTTTCGATCTTTACAGCGACGGTCTTCCCGCTTACCGAATGCCGACATGACTTTCCATATCGGGAGAGTACCTGATTCTTTTCCTCCGGACTGTCATATTTTATCCCGTCCACATCCAGCAGCTGCAATATTTCTTCCGCCACATATATTTCTGTTCTTCCGGTCTTCTCTTCGTAGCGTTTCAAATATTCCGCCAGATCCCGCAAATTGCCTGCATAGGCATTGGTAAATGCAACGCTTTCACCGCGCTCCTGCGCCATATCCAGCGCGTCATTCCAATCCGCTCCCCGCAGTCTGCAATGGTTATGCTCTCCAACCTCATAGAATGCACATAAGTTCTGTAACAGCAAGTGCTCCAAAACGGTACCATAGTAAACGTTGTTGTTTCTATCTTTCTGACGGCTGCCGTATGCATCGTCCCACTGTTCATCTACTGCAAAGCCGCGCTCCACCTGTCTATCCTTAAAATACGGCACTTTTTCCTCAAGTATCTCTATGTCCCCGGTCTGATCCATATAGAGCTTCGTCGTCATAAAGGGCCAGACGCCATGATCCATCCACACCCGCGTAATGTTATTTCTGTCTGCAATAAACTCTCCCTGCCCTGCGCCGATGATGGTAGCGTTTGTTCCATCCATCCGCACGCCGCCGAAATTGTCCAAAAGCATCTGCCGTACGCCCTCCGGGTTCATCAAAAGCAGAGCAAGACAGTCCTGCCAGAGATCCCGCCATCCTCGTCCCCCTTTTCCGTAATCGTGGTAGGGAAGGAAGGAGCAGCCATATATTCTCCTCAAAATGGGCTGAAAGCTCACCCAACGCATAAAATTATCAAAATCCTGATTGCCCGTATGGTAAGTGATATTGACCTTTTCCTGCCAGTAGGCTTTCGCCTTTGCAAATGCCGCCTCCACCTTGTCTGCCGTCCGGTACGCGTTTACGATTCCCGCTATCTCCTCCGGGGTTTCCGTCGCGCCCAAAAGAATCGTAAAGGAAGCGCTTTTTCCCGGCTCAAGCAAAGTATCAGCAAACTTCAGACCGCCCACAGCCTCTTTCCCTTCTATCCTCTCCCCCGCCGGGACGCCCGGGTAATCTGCCCAGACAGCGCGTGGTCTGGTATAACTGCCGCCCTCCCCGATAAATTCCTCCGCTGTCGGGAAGAAGGCTTTCGGGTTTTCTCCATCTCCCGTCACGCCGCAGACAAAATAACTGACCTTATTCCTCTGATGTCCCCTCTCATCAAAGGAGAGAGTCGGTGTCACCGTGACGCCTTGCTCAACCACACAGATACGGTGCAGCAGTAATGTGACATGCGCGTGATCCCGGTTATTGTCCGCGCTTCTACCGTAGATAGGAATGGCCGCCGTAGGCACAAACGCAACCGGCTTTTCTCCGATATTTGTCAGTTCCACCCGCATGATCTCCACATCATGATCCACCGGCACGAAGGAAGTTACTTTCGCTTTCATCTGATATTTGCGGGAAGTACGTGTGATACTCTGCCACATCAATCCCGCCGTTATTGTACTTTCGTCCTGCCTGTCCGTGAATTTTTCCTGCTCCGCCTCCGCCGAGGCTCCTGTCACAGACCAGTTTCCGACATCTTCTATATGACACCAGAAATTCCTGGTGGAACGGTTATTATGCAGATTTTCCACACTGACCGGTTCCAAAATAAATTCATTCTGGTTTCGTTTGCTGTCCCCTCCAAGATCAGGCGTCAGCGCACTTTTGATCCCCTTCTCGCCTGCTACCGGAAAATACTGATAACTGTAATTCTCCGGCATACGC
>CAMWMO010000090.1 GCA_947175305.1 uncultured Lachnospiraceae bacterium | reverse complement strand
ATGGAAGACAGAATAGAAGAGCGGTTGGAAAAAGCAGCGGCGCGGATCGTGCCTGACAGAGCGGTGCAGGAACGCATTCTGGAAGGGATAAAAGAGAATAAACACAGCAGAAGGAGACTGTCCGTGCGGGTGCCTGCGGCGGTTCTGGCAGCATGTATGCTGGTATGTCTGCTGTGGTTTGGCGGTACGCAGAGCCTGTTCGGAGAAGAGATCGTGGTCTATGCGGCCACGGAGGAGAACGGCTGGCAGAAGCTTGAGGAGGGAGAACGGATCCTGCTGAAGCAGGAACCTTATCAGATTATCGAGGAAGGTGAGGGAATAGAGCCTTTTGATGAATTTGGGCAGTGTTATTATTATCCATATAAATGCACCTTTCGGGTGGAGGTGCCGGATAACTATCGTTATGCGCAACAGTGTGTCTTCATAAAAAACGATCATATCTCGACACCGGCGAAGCGTGCGGATCTGATTGAATGGTATGTGGCGCCGGAGCGGCCGGAGGATGCGGGCAGAGTCATGCAGGGGTCGTGCCGGATCTGGGTCGTAAATGATAAATTGGAACAGGTCGGAGCATATGACCTGAATCTGACCAAGGAGGATGGAAAGTGCTACGCAGAGCTTACACACGTCTGGGGAAAATAGGGGAAGTGAGAGTGATGTTTTTGATCAGACAGACCGGAAGGAATGATTAACGAAAAGCGATTGAGGAAGGAGACCGAAAGGATTTATGGAGACAGTGAGAGTTGAGCATGTGGATTATACTTACCGCACGAAATATCAGAGTGTGGAGGCACTTAAGGATGTGAGCTGCAGCTTTGAGGATGGCACGATGTACGCTATTGTGGGAAAGTCGGGGAGCGGCAAGAGCACTCTGTTATCCCTGCTGGCAGGCCTTGACCTGCCGACGAAGGGCAGCATCTATGTGGAGGGAGAGGATCTGAAAAAGATGGATCGGGACAGCTACCGCCGGAATACGGCCTGCGTGGTGTATCAGGCGTTTCATCTCTTTCCCCTTCTGACGGCGCAGGAGAATGTAATGTACCCTATGGAGCTTAAGGGGATGAAAAGAAAACAGGCGGCTGTGCGGGCGAAGGAACTGATTTCACAGATGGGGCTTCCCGAAAAGATATGCAGACAGTTTCCCAAGATGATGAGCGGCGGTGAGCAGCAGAGAGTGGCCATAGCCAGAGCCCTGGCGGTGGAGGGAAAAATACTTCTGGCGGATGAGCCCACCGGTAATCTGGACTCGGAGAACGAGCGCAGGATCGTGGAGATTTTGTATAAAATAGCTCACGAGGCGGAGTATACGGTCATTGTGATCACCCATAACGAAAAGGTGGCGGAGGCGGCCGATCACCGTTATCAGATGGAGGACGGGAGACTGTCTGTTTTGGAGGCGTGAGGAACGATGTTTGCCATAAGATTGATTGCGCGAAACGTGTCACGTCATAAATATAAAAGTATCTTACATATCCTGATCGGCGTGCTCACCGTCCTGATTCTGGATATCTATGCAGGAAATATGGACAGTACCGGCGAGCAGCTTGCCAAGCTTCCGGAGGTGCTTGAAGTGCCTGCCAAGATCAGCGTTCTGAACGGTTCCCTGACGGAGGGTATGACCATCAGGGAGGACCGGATGATGGGCGTGCGGGAATCCGAATATGTGAAAGACCCGGTATTTACCGTCCGTATGAAATTCGGTCTGGGTTCGTTTACGGTGGAGGAGTATAAGGACAACCTGAACTATTACGGTATGGGCATCAATGCGGTTGCGGGTGTTCCGGGTATGAAACGGGAGGACATCACTTTTCTGGAGGGCGTGGATGAGAGCGTCCTTGAGACAACGCAGAAGGTCTGTATTTTGGATGCCGATCTCATGGAAAAGAGCGGCCTGCGGTTGGGAGAAGATGTTATGTTAACTATTTTCTATTACCGCTATGCGCTTGAGGGAAGCGAGATTTTCATAGAGCCTCTGACCACGGACACGTACCGGATCGTGGGTCAGGTAGAGATCGAGGATTACCGGGGCGGATGGGTGCCGCCGGAGGCGATTTTACCGCTTGACTGTGTGCGGGAGGCTTATCACGATCAGGACATCCCTTTTTTTGCGGACTCCGGATCATTTGTGGTGAAAGATCCCTTCCAGTTGAATGCGCTGAAAGAGCAGATGCGTTACGATGTGACTTTTCTTCCCGTGATCACAAGGGCCGAGTACCGTTATGACGGCAATGCGCTGACCATTATGGATGAGACTTTTATCCGCTCCGCAGAGGCGCTTCAGGGGAATCTGTCGTTACTTCGTGGGATGCTGCCATTTATTGTGGCGATTGTTATTTTCATTGGCTATCTTTGCAGTTATCTGTCTTTGCAGAGCAGACAGGAAGAGTACGCCCTCATGCGCTCCTTGGGAACGGGGCGGGGCAAGAGTTTTTTCCTGCTCTTCGGGGAGACGGCTCTTGTGGCGGCGGGGGCTTGTCTTTTGGGAAGCTTTACGGCGCTCATTTTCTTCGGGACAAAGGCGGAGGTGCTGGCCTTGGCGGGCGCGCTATTCTTTTTGGCTTTTCTGGCAGGGACGGCGGCTGCGCTTTTAGCGCTTTACAGGCTCAGTGTGATGGAGATGCTGTCGAAGAACGACTAAGGGGGAAGGTATGACAACAATCAGGAACAGCTTGATCAGACTTGTGAGGACGCCGGTAAAGACGGTTCTCTTTTTCCTGCTGCTTGGCTTTACGGTGGCGCTTGTCTGTGCGGGTGGGAATCTGTGGAAATTGTGCGGGGACAATCTGGAACGGTTTGAGACCATCTTTACCACCATCGGTACGGTGGAGCAGAGGCCGGAGAGAGTGGAGCAGGAGGCTGTATGGCAGGCGGATGAGAACGACTATCGGTATTATAACAGCAGGGTTTACGGGGAGACCGTTTCCGCAGATGTACTCGACTTTGAGGGTGCCGGGTATCTGAGCGGGCCGGAACAGCGGGCTTACTATGAGGCGCTGCCTCAGGACTATGAAATGAAAGAAGAATACGAGGCGGGAATGACGCAAGCCATGATTATAGAGGCATCCCCGTTAGAGGACTGTATTCCCGCAGGTCCGGTAGAGATAGAGGTAAAGCGGGTATTGTACAGCACTTATCCGATCAATGTTCCAAATATCTATTTATGTGATCATAACACAGAACACCCCCAGATGCTGTATGCGGATAAGACCTATCTGATGGCGTTGGTGGACGGATGGACTCACGAATGGAAGGAGAAGGGAACCGGCGCCATCTTTGAATATTCGCCGATGAATGGGCCATATTCCACCCAGACTGATGCACACGGGAACCGTCTGCCCACAGATATGACGGGGGACTGGATTGTGGAGTTGGCGCCGGGGTTTTATGAAAGCAAGGAGGGACAGGACTGGCTGAAACTCTGTGAGGATTTTGAACTGCGGGGTATGTATGAGTCATTTCCCGTGACTGCCACGCAGAATCTGAATCTGATCATGTCTTTTTACACCGGGGAGGCTTACATTGCGGACGGGGAGACATTCTCAGAGGAGGATTATGCCCAGGGAAATAAAGTGTGTCTGGTGCCGGAACGGTTTGCCAAAAGAAACAGGCTCAAGGTGGGAGACTCTCTGCATCTGGCCCTTCGCTATGCCAACTATGCGCAGTCTGCGAACAGAGGCGGCGGGGAGGGCCGGCTAACCGCAGAGGGAGAAGTCTATGAAGTTTTTGAGGACAGCGAATACGAGATTAAGGGAATTTATGCGGTCGGCGTCGCTTCCACCGAGGGGGACTGGGGCTATATGCTTGAGAGAAACGAGGTGTTCATCCCAACATCTTCCATCCAAAACAGCAATGAGAATCACATAGCAGCCTATGGCCCCATGAAGGGCTACACCACCGCCTTTCAGATTCCGAACGGCAGCGAGAGCATTGAGAATTACAGGACGCTGTGGGAGGCGCAGGGAATAGACAATGTGGAGATCACCTTCTATGACGGCGGCTACACAAAGTTAGAGGGTGGTCTTAAGAATATGCGGAATATGGCTTTGCTTTTGCTGGCAACAGGGATTGTCAGTGCGGTCTGTATCGTAATTTTTTTCTGCTATCTCTTTATCGCAAAGCAGAAAAAACGTACGGCCATTGAGAGGAGTCTCGGCATGACAAAAGGGCAATGTCTCTCTTCTTTGCTTATCGGTATTCTGTTGATCGCTCTGGCGGGCAGCGCGGCGGGAGCCTTTGCGGGTCAGGCCTTTGCGGAGCGGGCGGTCGCCGGGATAGAACAGACGGAAACCTTTAGTACCCTTTTCAGCAACGGGGCGGTGCAGCTTGACCGGGAGAGAAAAGAGGCAGAACAGAAAAACGACGACAGTGGGAGGGAGACAGAAGCGGCGGAGAACGTCTATCTGACCGACACGGACTGGAGGATGTCTGTGGTCTGCGGCGGCGGTGTCTTTCTGTTTACACTGATGGTAGCCGTGACGGGAATCTGCGGGAATCTGAGACGGGAGCCGATGGAACTTCTGGCGACGGCGGAATCAGGGCAATAATAGCGTAAAAAGGGTAGGATGGGAGGAAGAGGTTTGTATTCTTATGTTTTGACGAGCATGAAACGGCAAAAGAGCAGAAGCATACTGGTGGTTCTGGTAAACTTTGTTTTGGCAGTCCTGCTGAATTTGTATTTCGGGCTGATCGGCAGCTACCAGACACAGCTTCACGATCTGGCGGTAAACACGCCTATCAAGTGTACGATCACCAACCCGGACGGGACGATGGAGGTGGGAATCTCCGTGAGCAGTGAGATCCTGCGCGGACTGCAGGCGGCTGAGCAGATAAGGGATCTGGACTGTTCCGTACAGATGAAGGCGGGCTTTGGTGAATTTGCCATAGAAGATTGGAAGGAGCATCTGAATCTAATCGTAAGCGCGGTCAATAAAAGCGACAGCAGCGTCCTGCCTGAGGAGATGGAGATACAGTATCTGGACGGATGGGATGAAACTGTATTTACCGGGAGTGAGCGCGTGTGTGTCCTGAGAAAAACTGAGATGGATAAGCAGGGATATGTCTGCGGAGAGGAGTTTCTGCTCACTGTGTACTACTTTTATTATAATGAGAAAGATGAGCTCTGGTGTGGTGAACTGCCCCCTGTATCGTTTATAATTGTGGGGCAGATCGATGATTCTGACCCGGTGACATCCTACGAATATCCTGATGTTCTGCTGCCCTTTCAGACAGCATGGGATCTGGTGGAGGAGAATCAGGCGGATTTTACGGCTGACGCGGTCTCCTTCTACGTGAAAGATCCCCTTGCTCTCAACGCCTTTAAGGAGGAGATGGGACAGATCGGGGAGCTTGGTCTTATGGAGATCTATAAGGGGGACAACGTCAGGTTTTCCTACAAGGGAACTGCGCTCTATGTGCAGGACGGCACTTTTATCACTATGGCGGACCGGTTGAAAACGGCGATCCGTATTTTGACGGCATTTCTTTTGCCCATGGGGATTCTGGTCTTTATCGTGGGCTATGTGATCAGCCATCTGCTGGCAAACGGCAGGGTGAAGGAGTTCGCCCTGTTCCGGTCGCTGGGGATGAAAGCGCCCCTCGCGGTTTGGGTGTTCTGGTGCGAACAGTTTGTCCTTGTGCTT
Organism: uncultured Lachnospiraceae bacterium; assembly: GCA_947175305.1. Taxonomy (GTDB): domain Bacteria; phylum Bacillota; class Clostridia; order Lachnospirales; family Lachnospiraceae; genus UBA3282. Next base: position 1,009 of record CAMWMO010000090.1, on the reverse strand, counting down.
GCCGGGAATGTGCTTGGGTGTCTGGCGGCTCTGCTTGTGGAGCAGCAGGGGTTTCAGGAGATTATGACGGTGTGCGGGGCGGCCTTTGGCGGCTATATGCTGGGAACCACGGTGGCTCTTGCCTTGCTTGCGAAGGAGAAGGCGCTTGCGCTTCTTACGACGGAGTAAATGGCAGTGGGAAATAATGTCGCAGCGGAGGAGAGTTCGGATGAAAAACTATGTAAAACAGATGTGCAGGAGACCATTACAGCTTTTACTGATGATCGTGTTGATCATGATCGTGACGGTGATGCTTACGGTGGGCGGTAATCTGTGGGTCACCAGTGACCGGATCTCGAAGGCTTATGAGGATGATTTTATCACCATCGGCACGGTCACCCAGAAGCCGGATGCGGTGGTGGAAGTGGAGGAGTGGGATGCGGAGAGAGGGGATTACCTGATACGTAAAGCCCAAAGATATAACCGATATGCCACGGAGGAAGATCTGGCGTTCTCGGAAATAACGTATCTCGTGGAGCCGGAGAAAAGAGCATATTGGGGCTCTTATATGCCTGAGTATCTACATGAGAATGATTTTGATATATACCCTCATGACGATTTTGTAATCGTGGCGGAGTTTTCCCCCATGGAAGACTGTATCCCGGATGAGTCTGTGTTGATCAAGGTCACGAAGATTTTAGGAGACGCCAAAATGCTGGAAGGTTCTGTGGTGTGGTTCTGCGATCATTTTAACAGGTATCCGGATGAGTTAAAGGCTGACAAAACTTATGTGGCAAGGCTTTACGAGGTGCATTTGACGCACGGGAACCGATGGGAGGAGAGCGGACATGAGTATATAGCTTTGGAATATGGGCCGGATGAGGTCAGTCCATCTTTGTGTACGCCGGAGGGGAAGAGGATAGAAGATCCGCTGGAAATGCAAGCCATCTATGAGGTGACGGAAGGATTTTATGAGACGGAGGCCGGGGAGCGCCTGCTGGCAATCGCGAACATGGCGGCAGTATACAAC
>CAMWMO010000089.1 GCA_947175305.1 uncultured Lachnospiraceae bacterium | reverse complement strand
ATTTACAAAATATAAGGGAACCATAGTGCCGTGGTCTAACTTCCTGTCATGCTCTCCCAAAGTGCCTGCCGGCAAATCTTTTTCCGCTGCCAGTGCGCACAGCTTCTCTACAAAAGCGGTATCGTAAGAAACTGTCATTTGCTCCTCGGGTGCGCGGAACTGTCCAAAATCTCCATCAGCGCTTTCCCCCGGCGAAATATGAAAATAATCGGCATACATGATCTGATGAGGAGAAATAAGTATGATTGTCTCCGGCCGGCACGCTGCGATTCTACGCGCAGTTTCGTGATATGCGTCAATTGTCTTTTGAATTTTCCTTTCCTCGCCCTTGCCGATAGCCGGAACTATAAGCGGCGGGTGAGGGAGCATACAGGTAAATATGATCGGCATGATACTGAGTTCCTTTCGTTAGTTATATTTAGATTTAGGTATAAAGAGAAGACGGTTATAGTGTACAGGTAAATCCATATTAAACACAGCGGCTGAAACCAGCCGCTGCAATTTTTTGTCATCGATTACCTTTCTTTCGCAGAATAAAGAACAAAACCACACCCGCAAGTATGACCAGTACTGCCGCGGAAATCCATAAAGGGTGTCCTTGTTGTTGCTGTTCCTGAACTGTCTGTGCTGCACCATTTCGAGTTGACTTTGCACGAAGATTGACTGTGCTTTGTCCCCAGGCATCCGTTGTTACAGGATTGGCGTCCTCTCCCTCCGGGTAGATCATACCGTAACGCTCGGCACTATCTAGCACATCAGAGACACCACCATTGTTCTCATCCTCATTGTGGCCGTCCTCTTCACTCTGCTCGTTCGGCATGGATTCCTCATCCTGTTCGGTTGGTGTGTCCTGCTCATCTGCATCCTGAAGCCAAGAATCCCCCTGCGTTTGTTCCGCTTCGTCCTGCTTCTCCTCGTCGGAGTAATCGGCACCATCGTTATTTTCCGTCTCATCCTGCGTAACGACAGTATCTTCATCCACGGAAGACATGCGTGTTGTGCCGTCTGTTTCCTCTGTAATCTTAAATTTCTTTTCGCATACAGTACACTTATATATATTTGTAGTATCCGGCACCAGTTCAAACTTATGGCCTGTTGCGGGGATGATAGGCTTACTTCCTGTAATCGGTTTCTGTCCCGCCGCATCATAAAACTCGTTGCCGCACACACTGCACTTCCAATATTCCTCATTTCCGTCGGATTCGCATGTCGCAGGCACCTTTTTGACTTGCTCCGGCTTGTGTTCTAACTGAATCTTCTCAGTTTTTTCTACACTATAGGGCATATTCTCAAATGTCACCGATGCCATATATTTAACTTCTCCGACAGCGCCGCAGGTCAAGTCATCAGGCACAACTTTTGTAACCGCAGCCTCTTCAGTCACACGCTTTTTGCAGGTGCCACAGGTAAACTGGGCGGTAGCTGATTTATTATCCTTCGCCCATGTCCACACCGGCGCACCGAAGTTGTGGTTCCCCAGGGGAAGCGACTCATTTTTGACATCTGAATATTCCTTGCCGTCGAGCGTAACAATTGCTATATGCTTAATCTTCCCCGCTGTCTTACATGTGGAATCTGTTATTTTTTCTGAGGTAGAAGTGACTTCTTTAGTCATGGGATTGCTGCATTTCTTGCAGGTAAACGTTGCTTTCGCGGTAGTATAATCAGCCGTCCAACTCCACTTTGGCGTTCCGTAACTGTGCGGAATCGGCTCGCCATTTACGGTTTTATCTTCTTTGTAAGTTGTGCCGTTAAATTTCACAACTGCTGTATAAATCGTATCTCCCGGCTTCTCGCAGGTTGCATTTGTTTTAGATGTGACCGTTCCTTTCTTTTCCTCTGTGTGTAAACAGACTGTACAGGTAAACGTCGCTGACGCGGAATAATTAGGTGTCCAACTCCAACTCGGGCCGCTATATTGATGCCCCTTGGCAGGAATCTCAACTGTCCCCCGGGAGAGTTCTTTCGTTCCCGCCTGATCCTCAAAATATTTCCGACAGGCAGGACAGGTCCAGCATGCCAGATTGATTCCAGGTTCCGTACATGTTGCATCTTCTTTCGATATCTGCTTAAGCGTTTGATGTGCAAGTTTCTCCGATTTAACTGTTTTCTTATCCTTGTAGGTTTCTCCGTCCTTGTCAACGGAAGCCGTATAAACCGTCTCCCCTTCTTTGGCACAGGTAGCTTCTGTGGTCTTCTTTGATATCGACGCTTTCAGGACCAGGTTCTCCCCACAGTCTTGACAGGTAAAAACAGCATTGGCGGATTTATATTCTTTCCACTTCCATTCAGGCTCCTGATAAATATGTCCGTCCGTATTTCTATCTGAATTGTTGTCAGAATCTTTTTCCTCCGCAGAAGCATCGTTTGATGCCGCCTGTTTTTTCTCCTTTTCATTGGAATAGGCAACGCTCATTTCATCTGCTCTGCCGCCTGTTTTTTGCCGCTGCACCTGATATACTACTTTTCCGCCAAAAGCCGGAAAGCCCGCGCCACAAGTCTGATGCCAGACAACGTTTTCGCTTTTCCCTTCATTCAGGAGCCAGCATACCTCACCCGATGCAAACTGCTCCTGCGTCATTCCAACGCCATAATTTCCCTTTTCTTCACCCGTGATCAGATAATAGCAGTTCAGGAATGAACTTTCGGAAGAATTATACCCACAGATACTTCCGATATATTTCTTCCCGTTACCGCTAATTGTGCCTGTATTGAAGCAGTTGGAAACCGAAGCTTTATTGTAGCCGCAAATACCACCTATGCTTGTGCTATCTCCGTTTACCGTACCCATATTGTAGCAGTCGCCCGTCATATTTTTATTATAACCGCATATGCCGCCCACATATTTGCTGCCGCTTACCGAGCCTGTATTATAACAAATATTGACAGTTCCGGCGCCATCATTATAACCGCAGATACCGCCCGTATATCTGGCTCCTTTCACAGGCGCCGCGTTATAACAGCCTGCTATGGTTCCGTTATTGTAGCCGCATATGCCGCCTGTATAGCTGCCAGCCGCAACGTCCGCGCCCACTACTTCCAGGTTTTTGATAATGCCGGCATTATGACCGAACAGACCCGCATAAGAAGAATTCGACTTGTGATAATATAGGCCGGTTATCGCATAGGAGCCGCCGTCAAAAATTCCGGTATAAGGATTTGCGTCCGTCCCGATCGGCATCCATAACCCAATATCCGCACCGCATATGCCGGACAAATCAATATCGCTGGTCAAAACCGCGCATAGCCCCGTGTTCGGTGCACCGCTGATCCCATTGACCATATCAGCAAAGATGCGAAACTGCTCTGCATTTTTAATCCGATAGGGGGAAGCTTCCGTGCCGAGGCCCTCCATATACGAAGAATTGTCTGCCGTTTCTTCTTTCTCCGTTGTTTCCTGAATCTGTAATGAGTCTCCGTCCATCTTCGCAGCCATTGCCGTGTTTGGCGTCAATGCCAGTAACAAGCTGGCAGCTAAAATAACACTCAGGATTCTTTTACGCATTCTCAATAGTCTCCTTTCCGGAAGCACGTTATCTCATACATGGAAAAGACTGAAATTACGGTCACTTCTTTATAGATGCAATATATCATAGAACGATAACTTCTTCAATCAAAAAGTAAAGGGTATTCAAAGTGCGCTTTCACGTCCTGATAGTATTTTGTTTAACGGTATGCTATACTCATTTTGAATACAGAGTAGCCTTTTTTAGAAAGAGAGCGGCAAAGATATGTTACATTTTGGTTTTTCCTACATAGGATTCATCTATTTATTATTACTTTTTATACCCAATATGATATGGTCTAAAAAACAGCCAAAGGACTATGAGAAATATGTCGTGAACGAAAATAAGATACTGCTTGCTCTGGAAAAGATAGGGGAAGTATTTGTATGTTGTTTTGTACTCATCTTTTCGGATTTTAATATTAAGAGAATTTCTCTATGGTCATTATGGCTTCTCGCGTCCTTTTTGTTGATGGGTCTTTATGAAGGCTATTGGATCCGGTATTTTAAAAGTGCAAGGACGATGGCGGATTTTTATAGCAGTTTTTTGGGGATCCCGCTGGCAGGAGCGACACTTCCGGTGCTGGCGTTTTTCCTGCTTGGAGTATATGGTAAAAATGTTGTGCTTTTGGCTGCAGTTGTTATCTTAGGAATCGGGCATATCGGGATACACCACAATCATAAGAGAGAAATACTTGAATAATCCGCTTGAGAAGGTGCATTGTTCAACTAAGACATGTTGACTAATAGAATGAAATATACGATGATATAAAAGAGTCGTTTACAAAAATAGGATGTATGGCCAGCAGAGGATGCCAATGCAGGATTTCAGAGAAAAATACGAATATAAAAAAGCAACGATAGAAGATCTTGATGAATTGGTGCGGACAAGGATCGTCGTCCTTCGTTCTGCAAATAAGCTCCCTGACGAAGAAGATATGTCGGAGGTAGAAAGGCTGTCGCGCGAGTATTATAAGCGTGCGCTACAGACAGAGGAACATATTGCATATCTGGTATATGATAATGAAAAGTTTATCGGTGCAGGCGGCGTGAGTTTTTATCAGGTCATGCCCACTTATCATAATCCCGGCGGTAAAAAGGCTTATATTATGAATATGTATACGGCGCCGGAGTACCGCAGACAGGGAATTGCCGGTAGAACGCTGGATCTGCTGGTGGCAGAAGCGAAGGAACGGGGTGTTTTGCAAATTTCTCTGGAGGCAACGGAGATGGGACGTCCGCTGTATGAGAAATATGGTTTTTCAGCTATGCGGGATGAGATGGAACTGGCGTAGAAAGAGGTGCTTGAACGAATGAAAAGGAAAGCCTTATATCGTATCGGTGCATATATACTGATCATGCAGATGCTCTTTTGCTGGGTTCTTCCGTGCCGTGCCGCAGAAACGGGAGCGAGCACACTTTCTGCGGAAGAGGGAAGACCGGCGGTTACATCGGTCAGCATCTCTCCCGGAACCACTGTTGTTTCCAAAGACGCAACATGCGCTTTTACGGTTTCTGTGGCGGGGGAGAACAATTACAGCAGTGAGGTGGCATGGAGTGTATCCGGGCAGACAAGCCAGAACACGTTTATTGACGGGAACGGGGTTTTGAATGTGGCTTCGGATGAGACGGCTTCTTCACTGATCGTGAAGGCGGTTTCCAAACAGGACAGTAAATACAGTGCGTCGGCACTGGTGACTGTGCAGGCATCCACCTATTATGTACAGCTTCAGGCCTCACCTGATAACGGCGGGTCGGTATATGGGAGCGGCGATGTCAAGGAAGGCGGTTATGTTGTAATCTCGGCGGTGCCTAACGAGGGTTTTACTTTCGAGGGATGGCTGCAGAATAATAACAGAGTATCACAGGATGCCCGGTATGTGGTGGATAATATACATAGTGATGTCACCTATGTGGCGGAGTTTAAACCGGTGGAAAAGAAGGAGCCGAAAACCTATACGATCACAGCTTCTGTATCTTCTACGGGCGGGACGGTTACGCCGGAGGGAACAACTACGGTCACGGAGGGATCAACAGTATTCTATACGATCGCACCCAGGAACGGTTACGTCATCCGTACCGTATATGTGGACGGGAAAGAGATAGGAAAAACATCTTCATTCAATTTTACGGATGTAAGGGAAAACCATACGATTTCTGCGGACTTTGTGGAGATGCCGGAGCAGAGTAATAGCAATAGCGCAAAGACAGATGTCAAAGATGATCCGGAAAGGAAGCCGGAAGCTGCCGATAGACAGGAGAACAAGGACGATGACCAAAAGAAACCTGCGGATGACTTGGAAGAGGAGGAACTGGAGCAGGCAACAGGTACGCTGGCGGAGCTCAAGGTTTCCGTGGATGAGGCAAAGCAACTGATCAAGGAGAATAAGGATGACGAATTGCTGGCCGCAGCGCGGAATACTGGGGATCTGCAGCTGATAGTGCGAAATGATTTTATGGACAGGGAACAGGATAGTTTTGGAGTTCCCGATATTGAAAAGGTGCCTGAATTGCTTTTGAGCGGAGAGGAAAGGCTGGAGATGCTGCAGGGTAATATGCCGGTTACCATAGAGCTTGCCATAAAAGATACGGAAGGAAAAGAATCGCAGCAGATAAAAGAAGCTTTTGAAGAGAAAAAGCTCCCTGGAATAAAGATCGGGCGGTATTTTGAGGTATCGTTAAGGGAAACGAAAAAGAAAGATACACAGACGATCTCTGAACTCCCGGAAAAACTGAAAGTGACCGTTTGTATTCCGGAGCATTTAAAGGCGGAGGATCGGAAGTTTTATATTTTGAGGCTGCACACAGAAAAAGATGGCAGTCAGGATTTTGCACAGCTTTCGGATGAAGATGACAACCCGGATACGATCACATTTTCTACGGATAGATTTTCGTCTTATGCGATCGGGTATATTGACTGGGAAACGGAACCGGCGGAGGCTTTAGAGGATACGGAGAGTGTGGCTGGTAATAATAGTGCCATAAATGTTATTATGGCCGTAGTGATAGCGGCCGCTATTGGGATTATCTCTCTGTTGATCTGGTATATAACAGTTAAGAAACGTTCGCGATAGTTTTTTCCTATGAAGAGAAGGGATCTGGAAATGATACGGTTTAAGGGGAAATCAGTATACAAAGGGATCGCGCTGGGCCCGGCCATGGTACTAAAGGGTCGTGAGGAGCAGGTGCAGCGCAGGGAAATAGAAGATGCGGAAGCTGAGATAGAAA
>CAMWMO010000088.1 GCA_947175305.1 uncultured Lachnospiraceae bacterium | reverse complement strand
GACCCATGAAAATGCGGGATATTTTGATGTGGGGCCCATAGACGTTGGTGAGAATGCGAGACGGGATATGGTACTGACTCTGGAGGATATGGGGTTTGTGGTGGAGGCGTCTCATCACGATGTGGCGCCGGCGCAGCACGAGATCAGCTTTCGATTCGACGAGGCCATGGCCACGGCGGACAATATCATGACCTTTAAGATGGCAATCAAGACCATCGCCAGAAGACACGGCCTGCATGCCACTTTTATGCCTAAGCCGAAGTCCGGCATGAACGGGTCCGGTATGCATATCAACATGTCCCTGCTCAGAGGGGAAAAGAATCTCTTTGCGGATGAGCAGGATGCGTTGGGACTGAGTGAAGATGCGTACTGTTTTCTGGGCGGTATCATGAGGCATATACGGAGCATGACGGCGGTCACCAATCCCATTGTAAATTCTTATAAGAGACTTGTGCCCGGGTATGGGGCGCCGGTGGATATCGCCTGGAGCGTGGCCAACAGAAGCCCTCTGATCCGTATTCCGGCATTCGGAGGCGATGGCGCGCGGATGGAGCTACGCAGTCCCGATCCCACGGCCAATCCTTATCTGGCGCTGGCAGCGATCCTGCGGGCAGGGCTGGATGGAATCAGAAAGCGCATCTCTCCTCCTCTGAGCGTGGACTGTAATATTTTTAAGCTGAGCGCAGACGAGCGGCAGGCGCGTGGGATCGAGGAGCTTCCCGGTACGCTGATGGAGGCTGTCTCCAGTATGGAAAAGGATGCTTTTATGCGGGAGACGCTGGGAGATCATATTTTTGAAAAATATATCACCTTGAAAAAGGAGGAATGGAATCGCTATCGCAGACAGGTCACAGACTGGGAGATCAGCGAATATCTGAATAAATTTTAATAACGCATGATATTAAATGTGAGCGAAGGGAGGTGAGCGTGTGATCCATATTATTGTAGTTCTGCCAAAACCCGAGGACGCTCGCAGTATCCGCAATCTGCTTATGAAAAACGGATTCCGGGTAAGCGGTGTGTGCACTACCGCATCCCAAGCGCTGAGTACGATGGATGATCTCGGCGAGGGCATTGTGATCTGCAGCTACCGGATGCCGGATATGCTGTATCGTGAATTGCACGCCTGCCTCCCGAAAGGATTTGAGATGCTGCTTCTGGCTTCTCAAAACGTCTTGCAGGAATGCGAGGGGAACGATATCATGTGTCTTGCCATGCCTTTTAAGGTGTATGACCTGATTAATACGCTGGATATGATGAGCCAGGCCATTGAGCGGCGCAGACGCCGGGCAAGACAATGCCCTAAGGAGCGCAGCCCGGAGGAGGAGGCACTGCTTAAGGAGGCGAAGGAACTTTTGATGAACCGTAACCATATGTCTGAGGAGGAGTCGCACCGCTATCTGCAAAAATGCAGTATGGACAGCGGCACGAATATGGTGGAAACAGCGCAGATGGTGCTTGCGATGATGCGATTATGAAGGTAAGATATAATAGACGCAGACTCAGCAGTCTGCGTCGCAAGAATTACTACGTAATTCTTCTTGGCATTGCCAGAGATTACAGCTTCTGAGACATGGTATACAAGGAGAGGTGCAAAACATGAAATTTACAAAAATGCATGGCTGTGGCAACGACTATGTTTATATTGACGGAGGAGCAGAACAGATCGATCCGGAGAAAAAGCCGGATTTCGTGCGCAGGGCAAGCGACAGGCATTTTGGTGTCGGCGGGGACGGCGTGATCTTTATCAACCCTTCAGAGGAAGCGGATTTTGAGATGGAGATGTACAATGCGGACGGGACCCGGGCGGAAATGTGCGGAAACGGCATCCGCTGTGTGGGAAAATTTGTATATGACAAGGGCCTTACGGGCAAAACTGACATAAGCGTCATAAGCGCCGGGAAGATCAAATACCTGACCCTCTTTTTGCGGGATGGCAAGGTGGAGCAGGTGAAGGTGGACATGGGAGCGCCGGAGCTTACGGCGCGGCTGGTGCCGGTGGTTTCGGAGAATGAACAGGCCATTGACGAACCCATTCAGGTGCAGGGCGTTACCTATCAGATGACCTGTGTTTCTATGGGAAATCCCCATGCGGTGGTATTTATGGACGATGTGGAGGCGCTTGCCATCGAAAAGATCGGGCCTTTTTTTGAGAACCACGAGCGGTTTCCCAGACGGACGAACACGGAGTTTGTGGAAGTGATCGACAGGAAAACGGTGCGGATGCGGGTGTGGGAGCGAGGCACCGGAGAGACTTTTGCCTGCGGAACGGGAGCCTGCGCCACGGTGGTGGCTTGTGTGTTAAACGGGTTGACGGAGGAGACTGTCACGGTGGAGCTTCTGGGCGGCTCCCTCACGGTTACCTGGGATCAGGAAGCAGATACCATCTATATGACAGGGCCTGCGGAAACTGTATTTGAGGGCGAACTTGTATAACTATTTAAATGACAGGAGCTGCGCGTTTTGGCGCGCGGATGCTCCGGAATGGAGAGTACGATGTTAAAGGTAAACGACAATTATCTGAAACTGCCGGGGAGCTATCTTTTTTCCACCATCGGCAAAAAGGTAAACGCCTACGCGGCGGCAAACCCGGACAAAAAGATCATCCGGCTGGGAATCGGCGATGTGACAAGGCCGCTTACCCCGGCGATCATAGAGGCGCTTCACGGCGCGGTGGATGAGATGGCGGACGAGAAGACCTTCCGGGGCTATGCGCCGGATCTGGGATACGAGTTCCTGCGGAACGCTATTGCGGAGAACGATTATAAAGCGAGAGGGGCTCAGATCGAGGCGGATGAGATCTTTGTCTCCGACGGGGCAAAGTGTGATTCCGGTAACATTCAGGAGATTTTTGCATTGTATAATAAGATCGCGGTCTGTGATCCCGTCTATCCGGTGTATGTGGACACCAATGCGATGGCAGGCAGGACGGGCGTCTATGATGAAAAGACAGAAAAATGGAGCGATGTGATCTACATGCCCTGTACGGCGGAAAACGGCTTTGCACCGGAGCTTCCGAAGGAGGTGCCGGATCTGATCTATCTGTGCTTCCCGAACAATCCTACGGGCTCCACGATTACTAAGACACAGTTACAGGAATGGGTGGACTATGCCAACAAAAACGGCTCCGTCATCATCTATGACGCGGCCTATGAGGCATATATTTCTGAGCCGGATGTGCCCCACACCATCTACGAGTGCGAGGGTGCGAGAACCTGTGCCATCGAACTGCGCTCTTTCTCCAAGAACGCGGGATTTACCGGTGTGCGTCTGGGTTATACCGTGATTCCCAAGGAGCTTAAGGCGGGGGATGTGTCGCTGCATGGGCTTTGGGCAAGACGCCACGGCACCAAGTATAACGGCGCACCCTACATCATTCAGAGGGCGGGCGAGGCGGTTTACAGCGAAGCAGGTAAACGGGAGACGAAAGAGCTGGTGGCGTACTATATGAAGAATGCGGCCTATATTTTGGACGGGCTTAAGAGCGCCGGCTATACGGTCTCCGGCGGTGTTAACGCGCCTTATATCTGGCTGAAAGCGCCGAAGGGCATGACCAGCTGGGAGTTTTTTGATTATCTGCTGGAGAATGCCAATGTGGTGGGCACACCCGGTTCAGGCTTCGGTCCCAGCGGAGAGACCTATTTCCGGCTGACGGCGTTCGGAAGCTACGAGAGCACCGTGGAGGCTGTGGATCGAATCAAGAAGCTGCCGGTGTAAGGGTAGGCGGGATGCCCTTTGTATTTTTTCCGATACAAAGCTTGTGTTTGATCAGAAAATATGGTATAAAAGTATAAGAGTATTTTTGTATACAATTAAAGCAAAAGGAAATGCAATGAAGGAGACTCACCCTGAGGGAAGCGACAGGAATACGGCGTCACCGACTGAGAGCGCTGTTTGTGAAAGACAGGGACGGGAACACTCCGGAGCAGATCGTTCAAACCCGTGTTATAGACGGATGAATTTAAAATGACATAGATGTCATAAACGGGCTAGGGCGATACGTTGCACGCGTTAAGTGTTTTGAGAGGGTAAGGCGAGGCATATGAAACAGAAGATACCGGCTTACCAATGCGGGTGGTACCGCGGATAATCATAACTATCCGTCCCGGAATGCAGAAATGTGTTCCGGGATGTTCTATTTTCTGGGACATCATAGAAAGGTGGTAGGTAACTATGACGATCAAAAATCAGTACAGAGATGTGACATTACAGGAGATCAGTGAGAGTGACATCGGCAGAGAACTTCGCGTGGCGGGCTGGATCGAGAATATCAGAGATCACGGCGGCGTATCCTTCGTGGATCTGCGGGATATGTACGGTGTGCTTCAGGTGGTCATGCGGGACACGTCCCTTTTGGAGGGACTGTCAAAGGAGATGAGTGTCTCCATCGAAGGCGTGATGGAAAAGCGGGACGAGGAGACTTATAACCCCAGAATCCCGACCGGCACAATCGAGCTGGAGGCACATAAGGTCGATGTGCTAGGAAAGGTCTATAGGCAGCTTCCCTTTGAGATCATGACCTCAAAAGAGACGAGAGAGGATGTGCGGCTCAAATACCGCTATCTGGATCTGCGCAACCAGAAGGTGAAGGACAACATCATCTTCCGTTCTCAGGTGATCGCCTATCTGCGGGAAAAGATGACAGAGATGGGATTTTTGGAGATACAGACGCCGATCCTGTGCGCGTCCTCTCCGGAGGGAGCCAGAGATTATATCGTGCCCTCCAGAAAATATAAGGGTAAGTTTTATGCGCTGCCTCAGGCGCCTCAGCAGTTTAAACAGCTTCTGATGGTGTCGGGCTTTGATAAGTATTTCCAGATCGCGCCCTGCTTCCGGGATGAGGATGCCAGGGCGGACCGTTCTCCCGGCGAGTTTTACCAGCTGGATTTCGAGATGAGCTTTGCCACCCAGGAGGATGTGTTCCGGGTCGGCGAGGAGATACTCTCCGCCACCTTTGAAAAATTTGCGCCGGAAGGGTTTGCGGTGACCAAGGCGCCCTATCCGATCCTCAGCTACAAGCAGGCCATGCTGGAGTTCGGCACCGACAAGCCGGATCTGCGCAATCCCCTGCGGATCATCGATCTGACGGCATTTTTCCAGGAATGTACCTTTAAGCCCTTCCTAGGCAGGACGGTCCGGGCCATCAAGGTGCATGCGGAGATGTCCAAGGGATTCCACGAGAAGCTTCTGAAATTTGCCACAGACATGGGCATGGGCGGCCTGGGTTATCTGGAAGTGGCGGAGGATTTAAGCTACAAGGGCCCTATCGATAAATTTATTCCGGAGGAAAAGAAAGGTGAACTTCTTAAGCTGGCGGAGCTTGCCGTGGGTGACACGATCTTTTTCATTGCGGATAAGGAGGAGCGGGCGGCCTACTATGCGGGGCAGATTCGCACCGAGCTGGGACAGAAGCTGGATCTGATCGAGAAGAACGCTTATCGTTTCTGCTATATCAATGACTTCCCCATGTTTGAGCGGGATCCGGAGACGAAGGAGATCGGCTTTACGCACAATCCTTTCTCCATGCCCCAGGGTGGTCTGGAGGCGCTCAATACGAAAGATCCGCTGGATGTGCTGGCTTATCAGTACGATATCGTCTGCAACGGTGTGGAGTTGTCCTCCGGTGCGGTGCGTAACCACGATATGGAGATCATGGAGAGGGCCTTCGCTATTGCGGGCTATGATGAGGAAACGTTAAAGACCAAGTTTGGCGCTTTGTACAACGCTTTTCAGTTTGGGGCGCCGCCCCATGCCGGTATGGCGCCCGGTGTGGACCGCATGATCATGCTCCTGCGGGGCGAGGAGAATATCCGGGAGGTGATCGCTTTCCCCATGAGCGGCTCTGCTCAGGACCTGATGTGCGGCGCCCCGTGCGATGTGACGGAGCAGCAGCTTCGGGAAGTACACATTAAAGTGCGCACGTAGGATGTATAGTGGGTGCAAGTTTACTTCTACGTCGCCGCGCTTGCGCTCCGTTCCAAGCGTAGCAGTGCTAAACTCGTGGGAAACCTCGTTAAGCACTGACGCTTTCCAAGGGGCTCCTTAAGAAGCAAACTTGCACCCAAATGAAATGAGCCGACGAAAAGTAATGGCAGGTGAGAAAGGAACAATCATGGCAAATATTATTACGGATGAGACAATAGAATATGTGGGCATTCTCGCAAAGCTGGAATTGTCTGACGAGGAGAAAGAGCAGGCAAAAACGGATATGGGCAGAATGCTTGACTATATCGATAAGCTGGGGGAATTGGATACTTCGGATGTGGAGCCTATGTCCCATGTCTTTCCCGTGCAGAATGTATTCCGGGAGGACGTGGTGACCAATGGGAACGAAAGGGAACGACTGTTATCCAATGCGCCGCAGGAGAAGGATGGGATGTTTGTGGTGCCGCGGACATTCGAGTAGAGTGATCCGGTTTATTAGTATGGGCGCCACACGCAGTATTGACTAGAAAGGAAAAAGTGCTACATGAATATGATGGACATGACCGCAACAGAATTGTCCGCAGCGATCAAGGCGGGAAAGATGACCGCGATGGAAGCCACAGAGGCCGTGCTTGCGCGGATCGAGGAGGAAGATAAAAAATACAACTGTTATGTTACAATAGACAGGGAGGGTGCTCTTGTTCAGGCAAAGGCGGTACAGACACGGATAGAGTCGGGAGAGCTGACAGGACCGTTGGCAGGCGTTCCCATGGCGGTGAAGGACAATATCTGTACGGAGGGGCTTCTCAC